>JANONH010000275.1:0-2262 GCA_031420735.1 Methylibium sp. | reverse complement strand
AAAGTGGTTTGCCCACCGGCTGGCCGCCGTAGAAGGCCTTGGTGCCGCGCCCGGCGATGCACAGCGGCACGCCATCGGCGGCGGCGGCGCGCACTTGCTCCACCAAGCCGGCCAGGGCCGCGTCGGGCCGAGCGGCTGCTTCGGCCTGGGGGCCTGGCGTGGCGAGCTTGGGCGTATCCATGCGTCAGAAGCGCGGCAGTTCGGGAAACGGCAACAGGCCCTTCTTCACGTGCATGCGGCCGTACTCGGCGCAGCGGTGCAGCGTGGGGATGACCTTGCCGGGGTTGAGCAGACCGCTCGGGTCGAAGGCGCGTTTCAGGCCCTCCATCTGCACGCGCTCCTCAGGCGAAAACTGCACGCACATTGAGCTGAGTTTTTCGACCCCCACGCCGTGCTCGCCGGTCACCGTGCCGCCCAGGGCCACGCTGGTCTCGAGGATGTCGGCGCCGAACAACTCAGCGCGGTGCAACTCGTCGGCGTTGTTGGCGTCGAACAAGATGAGCGGGTGCAGGTTGCCGTCGCCGGCATGGAAGACGTTGCAGCAGCGCAGGCCGTACTTGCCTTCCATTTCAGAAATGCGCGTCAGGATCTCGGCGATCTTCTTGCGCGGAATGGTGGAGTCCATGCACATGTAGTCGGGGCTGATGCGACCGCTGGCCAGGAAGGCATTCATGCGCCCGCTCCAGAACTTCAGGCGCTCGGCTTCGTCGCGGCTGATCGAAAAGCGCGTGGCGCCGGCGTCTTGCATGACCGCCACCATGCGGCCGATCTCTTCTTCCACCTCTTCGGGCGTGCCGTCGCTTTCGCAGATGAGGATGGCCGCAGCGCCAAGGTCGTAGCCAGCCTTGACATAGTCTTCGACGGCGGCCGTCATGGGCTTGTCCATCATTTCGAGCCCGGCCGGAATGATGCCCGCGCCGATGAGCGCGGCCACCGCGTTGCCGGCGTCGCGCACGTCGGCGAAGCTGGCCAGGATGGCGCGCGCGGTCACCGGCTTGGGCACCAGCTTGACCGTGACTTCGAGCGTCACCGCCAGCATGCCCTCGGAGCCGATGACGGCTGCGAGCAGGTCCAGGCCCGGCGAGTCGAGCGCCTCTGAGCCGAAGGTGACGGGCTCGCCCTGCACCGTGAAGCCACGCACGCGCAAAACGTTGTGCAAGGTGAGGCCGTATTTCAGGCAATGCATGCCGCCCGAGTTTTCGGCCACGTTGCCGCCGATGGTGCAGGCGATCTTGCTGCTCGGGTCGGGCGCGTAATAGAGGCCGTGGCGCGCCGCCGCATCGCTGATGGCGGCGTTGCGCACCCCGCACTGCACGACCGCGGTGCGCGCAACCGGGTCGACGTTGACGATGCGGTTGAACTTGGCCATCGACAAGGTCACGCCGCGCTCATGCGGCATGGCGCCACCCGAGAGGCCGGTGCCAGCGCCGCGCGCCACCACCGGCACGCCAAGCGCGTGGCAAGCGGCCAGCAGCGCGGCGACCTGGGCTTCGGTTTCCGGCAGCGCCACCACCAGAGGCTGCCGGCGGTAGGCCGTCAGGCCGTCGCACTCGTAGGCGATGGTGTCTTCGCGCTGCCACAGCAGGGCATGTGCGGGCAGCAAGGCGCCCAGTGACTCGACCACCTGGGCTTGGCGGTGCCGTCGCTCTGCGAGGGCGTCGACGTCGGGCTGCAGGGCGGTGGCGGCGAGGGGGGCATTCATGACGATTGATAGCTTGAATGGGCGTGTGCAGAAGCGTGTGCGAGAGCTTAAGCGCTGGCGGCGCCGACGGCTCGCGCGCGCGGCGAACGCCTGCATTTCTGCGTGGTGGCTCGCCCGGCACGGAACTTTTAGTGCGCTGGGCGCGTTGAGTGCTGGGCGCTTGGTGCGCTTGGTGCGCTTGGTGCGCTTGGTGCGCTTGGTCTGCTCAGGTGCGCTTAAATGTGCTGCGAAAGTCCGCGCCGGTGGCTGGCCAGATCAAGCGCCGCGCACGCCGCACGGCCCGGGGCAAGGCGAGCGTGGCACCGCTCTTGCACCCGCTTCAGCGCGGCCAGCCCTCTGCCGGTGTGCCCGGCGGCGGGGTGGCGCCGGGGCGCGGCGGCAGCATGCGGCGCGATTCGGGCGCCGCCGCGGGCGGCGTCGGGCGATCGGGGCGCATGCCGTCGGGCGATCGACGCGGCAAGGTCACGGGCCCCCACGGCACCGCATACGCCGGCTCCAGCGTTTGGCTGCGCAAGCGGATCGCCTCCAGCTCGGCGGCGTCGCGCGCGCGCTCTTGGCCA
>JANONH010000274.1:0-5650 GCA_031420735.1 Methylibium sp. | reverse complement strand
GGGAACGGCTCCAGGCTCGGGTCGTGCAAGTCCGACTCGTCGAAGGCCACGAAGTCCTCGGGCACCGACTGCCAGCGCACCAACTGGCGCACGGCGTCGCGCGGGCCCAAGGCGGCGAGAGCGGCAACCTCTTCGGGGCGGCCACCGAAGCCGGCGCGCTGCAGCAGGTGCGCCGCCGACGCCGACGTCCACTGCGCGTCGGCGATCGGCCGCAGATCGTCTTTCCAGGCCGTCGGGCCTGCGGCCACCGCGGGCAGGGTCCAACACAGGCAGGCCAGCAACAGCAGTCTCATCAGCAGGGCGCTCCGTGAAAGCATTTCGAACAGCGTGGTCTTGGCCGACCCAGACTCGAGCCAGCGCGGGCCCGCCGGGCGATCCTGCTACTCGGCATCGCGCAAACGAGGAGTATGCGGTGCGCGCGTGCATAAAAGCTCCTGTCCTGCCGGCTTCAATGCCGTCGCGTTGCCGTCGTGGACCCGGATCGACTCGTCTGCTCGGTAGGTGTGTGGTGGCCAAGCGCGGCCGGCATGACGCCCTGGTATCGACAGGCCGTTCGACCGCGCATCGCAAAAGTCGTGCTGGCTGCTGGCAGGCAAGCGAGTGCCCTGGACGCACGGGTCCGACAATTGGCCGCATGGACAACGAAGCGAACCCCTGGCGCCTGTGCGTGGCCCCGATGATGGACTGGACCGATCGGAACTGCCGTCACTTCCACCGCCAACTCACGCGCCGCGCGCGGCTCTACACCGAGATGGTGACGACCGGCGCTTTGTTGCATGGCGACGTGGCACGCCACCTCGACTTCGGCGAGCCGGAGCACCCGCTTGCCTTGCAACTCGGCGGCAGCGAGCCGGCCGAACTGGCCGCCTGCGCGCGGCTCGGCCAGCGCTGGGGCTACGACGAAATCAACCTGAACTGCGGTTGTCCGAGCGAGCGGGTGCAGCGGGGCTCCTTCGGCGCCTGCCTGATGGCCGAGCCCCGCCTCGTGGCCGACTGCGTGAAAGCGATGCAAGACGCCGTCGGCATACCCATCACGGTCAAGCACCGCATCGGCATCGACCGCTCGGAGCACTACGATTTCGTGCGCGATTTCGTCGGCACGCTCGCCAATGCGGGCTGTGAGGTGTTCATCGTGCATGCCCGCAATGCGTGGCTCCAGGGCCTGAGCCCGAAGGAAAACCGCGAGGTGCCGCCGCTGCGCCACGACACGGTCTGGCAACTCAAGCGCGACTTCCCCGCGCTCACCATCGTGGTGAACGGCGGTCTGGTAAGCAACGACGCCATCGAGCGACAACTGCAGCAGGTCGACGGCGTGATGGTCGGACGCGAGGCCTACCACCACCCGTGGCTGATGGCCGAATGGGCCGCGCGTTTTTTCGGCGAGGCGCAGCCGGTGCGTGGGCGCAGTGAGATCGAAGAAGCCATGGTGGCCTACATGGAACGCCGTTTGCTTGAGCACGGCGAGCCGTGGTCGCGCAGCGCGCGCCACATAATGGGGCTGTGGAATGCTTGCCCCGGGGCGCGGCGCTGGCGGCAGGTCTGGAGCGATCATCGGCTCAAGGGCGCCTCGCCGGCAGAGGTGCAAAGGCGAGCCGGCGAGGCGCTGCGTCAGGTGCTGGCCGACACCTCCACGGCGTAAGGCGAGGAGGCAGGTTCATGCGGCGTCGCCGCGCGAGCCGGCCGCTGTGGGTGCGAGATGTGGGTACGAGAGGAGCGGCTATGGAAGACAGCGCAGTTCGGGCGTGCGAATTCGAAGAACGCGGTTTCGTCTGCGAGCGCGGCTTCTTCTCGCGCGATGAGGTGGCCCGGATGCTGGGCGAAATCGAAGGCTGCGTCGCTGAAGATCGCGGCGCCAAAAGCGAGGGCAGCGGCGGCGCTAGCCGTGAAGGAGAAATGATCTTCACCACCGAAACTTACCGGCGCAGCGAGATTGTTCGCAGTTTCATCGCTGGTCAGCGGGTCATCGATTTTCTGAGACCCATTGCGGGCGCCGACCTGTGGGTGCGCTGGGACCAGGCGGTAACGAAAATGCCGGGTGCGGGCGTGTTTCATTGGCATCAGGACAACGCCTTCAACAAGCTGCGGCGTGAGCATTTTCAAATCTGGGTGGCGCTCACCGAATCGCATGAACAAAACGGCGGGATCTGGCTCGCCCCGGGTAGCCATCGGCGCGGGCTGCTGCCGCACGTTCGGCTGCCGGGCCAACGCCAGGTGCGCGCCGAGGTCGGCGAGAGCGTCTGCATCGACGCATCGGCCGGCGACCTCATTGTGTTTTCTTCGCTGATGCTGCACCGCACCGGGCCCAACCTCGCGGGCTCGCCGCGTGTGGCCTATGTGGCGGAATACATGCCGCTCGCGGACTACGACTATGCGGCCAAGGCGCCGTATTTCGTGGTTGCGCGCGACGGGCGCAGCGACCCGCACTTCGTGTCGCAAGTGCCTGGCAATACGGCGCACAACAAACGGCTTTATTGGAAGGAGCGCGCACTGCATCGCGTAGGTGAGGTCGCACGCCGCTGGCAGACCGCGCTGCAGCAGCGCTGATCAATTTGGCGTGGTGCTGTGGACCCAGGCGGTTATGGCACGGATGACGAGTGCCTGTTGCGCCGCGCGCATGCCAAGAAACATGGGCAGGCGCAACAGGCAGTCCGAGTAGCGGTCGCTGTGCTCCAGCCGACGGCCGTCGTGCTTGCCCTGGAAATACGCGCCGCGGTGCAGTGAGTCGTAATGGAACGCCGTCTTAATGCCTTGGTTGGCTAGGCAAGCGATCAGCTCAGTGCGCCGCTCGAGACTCGGCAGCACGATGTAGAAAGCATGCGCATTGCCCCGGTATTCGGGCGGCACATGCGGCACGCCAATGCCGTGCTCGCCCAAGACCGGCGCGAGCTTGCGCTGGTAGGTGTCGAACAGGCGCATACGCTCGGCCTGGATAACGTCGATGCGCTCGAGCTGGCCGAGCAGACAAGCGGCGTTCAGCTCCGAAGGCAGGAACGATGAGCCTACGTCGACCCAGCCGTAGCGGTCGACTTCGCCGCGAAAGTACGCCGACCGGTTGGTGCCTTTTTCGCGAAGTATCTCGGCCCTTTTAAAAAGGCTCGGGTCGTTCAAGACCAACATGCCACCTTCGCCGCAGCTAAGGTTCTTGGTCTCGTGGAACGAGAAGGCCGCACAGGCGCCAAAGCTTCCAACCGGCCTGCCGTCGACGTTGGAGTCGAGCGCCTGCGCGGCGTCTTCCACCACCATCAGGTTCGTGCGCGCTGCCAGCGCCATGATGCGGCGCATGTCGCAAGCGATGCCGGCGTAGTGCACGACCACGAGCACGCGGGTGCGCGGCGTAACGAGGGCCTCGAGCCGATCGACGTCGATGTTGGGGCTCGCGGCGCTGCTGTCGGCAAACACGATGCGCGCGCCGCGCAGGGCGAAGGCATTCGCGGTGGAGACGAAGGTGAACGAGGGCACAATCACTTCGTCGCCGGGGCCAATATTGGCCAGCAGCGCGGCGAGTTCGAGCGCATCGCTGCACGAGGTGGTGAGCAGTGCCCGGCTGTAGCCGTAACGCCGCTCGACCAGGCGCTGGCAGGCCAGCGTGTAGGGTCCATCGCCCGCCAGTCGGCCGCTTCGCATGGCTGCTGCGACGTAGCGGCGCTCGAGCGCCGAGGTCGACGCCTTGTTGAACGGCACGACGATGGGCAAAGCGCCCACCTGTACGCCCTCGCCAACCCGACCTATCGAAGCTCCCGGCGCACGGCGCACGGCGCCGGGGGCGACCGACGCGGCGGCGCCCGCAGATTTTCGTGAGCGGTGACGCACCAGCGGGCGGCGCACCACGCTCACGCCTGGCCCACGCCCAAGACAGCATAGGAGCTGCGCCCGGCGCGTTCTTCCAACACCTCGCTCATGATTTCGACCACCCGGGTGACCTTGCTTTCCCAACCGAAGTGGCCGCCGAATACCCGCGTGCGTGCGGCTTGCCCCAAGGCCTGGCGCAAGGGTGGCGAGTCGGCTAGGCGGCTCATGGCCTCGGTGAATCCGGCCACCATGGCGTCCTTGGAGACGGGGTCCACGAGGATCGCGCAGGCCGGGGTCAGGTACTCGGCCGGTCCCATCCAGTTGGTGGCCACGATCGGCAGTCCGATGGCCATGGCTTCCAACAGGGCCAAGCCGCCGCATTCACGAAGCGAGGGCATCGCGTAGACGTCGGCGGCGGTCATCAACTCGATGCAGCGCGCCAGCGGCAGCCGGCCGTGCACGCGCACCGCCTCGCCGATGCCGGCTGCGGCGATTTGTCGCTCGAGTTCGGCGCGCAATTCACCGTCGCCGATCAGGTCGAGGACCGCGCGGCCGCTCTTGGCCAAGGGCACGAAGGCCTCGACCAGAAGGCTCGCCCCCTTCCAGTCGACCAGCCGCCCGCAAAACACGAAACGAACCTTCGCGCCTGCCTGCACGACCGGGTAGGGCTTGGGCGCCCAGCGCTCCAGGTCGACACCGCTCTCGACGACCTCGTAGACGCGCCCGCGCGTTCCATGCGGCAAGGCAGCAGCAGTGCGGCGGTTGCCCACGATCAGCGCGGCGGCCTGGCACTTGCCGGGCACGAGGCGGTGCATGAGGTTGGCCAGGGCGCGGCTCCTGCCAATCGACCAGGCGACCATGCGACCGTCCATCGCAGCGAAGGCCGCAGGCAGCTCGAGCCCGCCGCACATCGGCCCGATGACCACCGGCGCCCCGAGTCCGAACATGAAGCTCGGCGAACGCGGCGAGATCGGCACCGGTTGAAATACCAGCGTGATGCCGTGCGCCTGCACCAGCTGTTTGGCCAGGCCACGCATTCGCAACTGCGTGAGCAGTTGAATGATCTGGCCGAACACCAAGTCTTCGATGCGGTAATGAAAGAGTTTGCCGAGCGCAAACACCGCTCGCTGCAGCGAGGAGTCTTCGATGAAGGTAATGCGCTCGAAGCACTCGGCCGAGAGCTCGCGCCGCAGCTCGTCGCGCACCCGCGCATGGCAGATCGCATGCACCTCGATCTTGCGGCGCAGCAGACGGTCGAAGTAGTAGTAGGGAATACTGGTCTCGCCGCTCTGACGCAGCGAAATGTTCTCGGCCACCAGAAGCACGCGCAGCGACGCAACGCGCGCGGGCCGCACTTGGTTTTTCGCTGGAGAACCGGTGCTGATCATGGTGTGGGCGCCAGGGGCGACAACCGTGTCTGGGCAAACTGAGTTGAATAAAGAGTGCGCCAAAGATCCAGGCGCCGCGCCATTATCCATTCTTGACCCAGACAACACTCGTCAACGGGGGATCACGGGTACACCGAGCGCCTATTGCGGCATGCTTTCTGGACCGCAGCCGAGGGCCGGCAAGGTGTGCTGGTTTCAGGCCCGTTGCGCGCTCGGGCTGCTCTGCCAGCGCCAGGCGTCACCGCACATGGCAGCCAGGTCGCGCCGTGTGCGCCAGCCGAGCAGAGCCTGGGCGAGCGAGGGGTCGGCCCAACAGGCGGCGACGTCGCCGACGCGGCGCGGCGCGAAGCGGTGGGCGACCGCCCGCCCACTCGCCGCCTCGAATGCAGCCACCAATTGCAGCACCGAGACGCCTTGGCCGGTGCCCAGATTAACGGTCAGCACGCCGCGGTGGCGCTCGAGGTAATCGAGTG
>JANONH010000273.1:0-5910 GCA_031420735.1 Methylibium sp. | reverse complement strand
GAGGGCGTGTTCCGCTCCTTCTACGGCGTCTCGGGCCAGCCCTACCCGGTGCCCGAGGCGCTCTCGGGTGCCACCGACCTGGGCTTCATGGTGCTGCCCAATTACCGCGCCTGGGTGGTGGTGGCTTCCCTGGTGGTGTGCTTGGCGGTGTGGGCGCTGATCGAGAAAACCGCACTCGGCGCCACCCTGCGTGCCGGCACCGAAAACCCGCGCCTGGTGCAGGCTTTCGGCATCGACGTGCCGCGCCTGGTGACGCTGACCTACGCCGGCGGCGTGGCGCTGGCCGCCTTTGCCGGCGTGCTGGCTGCGCCCATCCTGCAGGTCACGCCGCTGATGGGCAGCAACCTCATCATCGTGGTGTTCGCGGTGGTGGTGATCGGCGGCATGGGCTCGATCCTCGGCTCGATCCTCACCGGCCTGGGCCTGGGCCTGGTCGAGGGCCTGGCCAAGGTGGTCTACCCCGAGGCGTCGAGCACGGTGGTGTTCGTCGTCATGGCCATCGTGCTGCTGGTGCGCCCGGCGGGACTGTTCGGCAAGGAAAAATGATGGCCGGCTCACAGCTCCCGACAGCCGCGCCGCGCGCCGCAATGTCGCCTTGGGTGGGCTACGCGCTGCTGTTCGTGGCGGTGGCGCTGCTGCCGGCGCTGGGCGCCTACCCGATCTTCATCATGAAGGTCATGTGCTACGCGCTTTTTGCCTGCGCCTTCAACCTGCTCATCGGCTACACCGGGCTGCTTTCGTTCGGCCACGCCGCCTTCCTGGGCGTGGCGGGCTACACGGCGGGGCACGCGCTCAAGGTGTGGGGCGTGCCGGCGCCCGTGGGCCTGCTCTTGGGCATGGCCGCGGCGGCGCTGGTGGGCCTGGTGTTTGGCTGGCTCGCGATCCGCCGCTCGGGAATCTATTTCTCCATGATCACGCTGGCGCTCGGCCAGATGCTCTATTTCTTTTTCCTGCAGGCGCCGTTCACCGGCGGCGAGGACGGGCTGCAGTCGGTGCCGCGCGGCAGCTTCCTGGGCCTCGATCTCAGCCTCGATCTCAACCTCTATTACGTGGTGTTGGCGATCTTCGGCGCCTCGTTCTGGCTCATTTACCGCACCGTGAATTCGCCGTTCGGACAGGTGCTCACCTCGATCCGCGAAAACGAGGCACGCGCCATCTCGCTCGGCTACGACGCGCCACGCTTCAAGCTCGTCGCCTTCGTGATCTCGGCCGCCCTCGCGGGACTGGCCGGCGCCACCAAGACGCTGGTGCTGGGGTTTGCGACGCTCACCGATGCGGTCTGGACGACCTCTGGCGCCGTGATCCTCATGACGCTGGTGGGCGGCATGGGCACCCTGACCGGCCCGATCGTCGGTGCGCTGGTGGTGGTGGCGCTCGAGAACAAGATCGGCGACGTCGGGCGGCTACTCGCCGAGCTGACCGGCATCGACTGGTTCAACGGTCTGGGCGAATCGGTGACTCTGGTTACCGGGCTCATCTTCATCGTTTGCGTGCTCGCATTCCGGCGTGGACTCGTGGGCGAGTTGGCGCACGCATGGGCGCGGTGGCGCACGCCCCGGTGAACGCGGAAGCGGGGTCGTCCGGCCCAGCGGACAATAGGGCCTGCGTGGCGTCACTTGCCTCGCATCCATCCTCAACCGAATCGAAAGCTCGTCCCATGTCAACTTCCAGCACGCTCGACGCACCTGCGTCTTCGGTGACCCGCTCGCCCACCATCACCGAGCTCGACGCCGTCATCATCGGCGCGGGCTTCTCGGGCATGTACATGCTGCGCAAGCTGCGCGACGAACTCGGCCTGTCGGTGCGGGTCGTCGAGGCCGGCACCGGCGTCGGCGGCACCTGGTACTGGAACCGCTACCCCGGCGCGCGCTGCGACTCCGAGGCCTACGTCTACTGCTTCACCTTCGACAAGCAGTTGTTGCAGGAATGGGAGTGGACCGAGCGCTACCCCGAACAGCCGGAGATCCTGCGCTACCTCAACCACTGCGCCGAGCGCTTCGATCTCACGCGCAGCATCGACTTCAACCAGCGCGTCGTCGAGACCGCCTACGACGAGAAAAACAAGCGGTGGACCCTGCGCACCGACCAAGGCGACACCATCCACGCGCGCTTCGTGATCGCCGCGGTGGGCAGCCTCTCGGCCACCAACGTGCCCAAGTTCAAGGGCCTTGAAAACTTCAAGGGCAAGGCCTATCACACGAGCCAGTGGCCGCACGAGGGCGTCGACTTCACCGGCAAGCGCGTGGCGGTCATTGGCACCGGCGCCACCGCCGTGCAGGCCATTCCCGAAATCTCGATGCAGTCCAAGCACCTCACCGTGTTCCAGCGCACCGCCAACTTCTGCGTGCCGGCTCGCAACGGCAAGGTTGACCCTGCAAAGTCCAAGGCCCGCAAGGCCGACTACGACAACGTCGTCGACCGCACCCGCGCCTCCTTCTTCGGACAGGAGCACTACTTCATTCCCAAGTCGGCCAAGGAAGTGGCGCCCGAGGAGCGCGAGCGCGAATTCGACCGCATGTGGGACCAGGGCGGCTTTGCCTTTTGGCTCGGCAACTACCAGGATATGTTCTTCGACCAGGAGTCCAACGATCTCTGCGCCGACTACCTCAAGCGCAAGATCAGAAAGACCGTCAAGGACCCGGCGGTGGCCGAGCGGCTGATCCCCAAGGGCTACGCCTACGGCACCAAGCGCCAGCCGCTGGACAGCAACTACTTCGAGACCTTCAACAAGGACCAAGTCACCCTGGTGGACGCCAAGACCGACGGCGGCATCGAAGAAGTCACGCCCACCGGCATCCGTGCCGGCGGCAAGGACTACCCGCTCGACATCATCGTCATCGCCACCGGCTTCGACGCCATGACCGGGCCGCTGAAAAACTTGAACATCAAGGGCCGTGGCGGCGTCAGCCTCACCGAGGAATGGCGTGACGGCCCGCAGTGCTACCTGGGCATCTCGGTGGCGGGCTTCCCCAACCTCTTCACCATCACCGGCCCGCAGAGCCCTTCGGTGCTCACCAATATGCCGGCGGCCATCGAGCAGCACGTGGAATGGGTGGCCGACTGCATCAAGCACCTGCGCGAGAACAAGCTTGCCACCATCGAGGCCACGCACGAGGCGCAGGACCAATGGGTCCAGCACGTCAACGACGTCGTCGGCGCCACGCTCATGGTCAGCGCCAATTCCTGGTACATGGGCGCCAACATCCCCGGCAAGCCGCGCCGCTTCTTGCCCTACCTCGGCCCCGAAGGCCTGGGCGGCTACCGCAAGAAATGCGACGAGGTTGCGGCCAAGGGCTACGAAGGCTTCGCGCTCGGCGCTTGAGTCTGCGGGTTTGCTTGGGCGGGCTCGCGCGCCTCGCGGCCGAGCCTGCGCCGTGCAGCTGATTGCCCGGCTCTCAGTGGCATGGCGGCGGCTGCGCGAGCGCCTGCCCGCGCTTGGCGTATTGGCCGACGCCATGCAGAACTACATCCGCCACCAAAGCGGCAACCAGGCGGGCAGCGTGGCGTTTTAGTCGGTGCTGGCAATGTTTCCGCTGTTGCTGTTTCTTGCCGCTGCGGCCGGCTTCATCGGCAAGCCAGGCGCGGCGGTCGAGTTGGCCAGCCGCGTGCTGGAGTACGCGCCCGCGTTCGTGGCCGAGGTGCTCAGGCCGGTGATCGACCAGGTGCTCGGGCAGCGTAACCGGGCGCTGGTGGCAGTCGGCATGGTCGTCACGATCTGGGCCGCTTCGTCGGGCACGCGGGCAATCCGCACCGCACTGAACCGCGCTTACGGGGTGGACAAAGGCCTGTCGTTCTGGGGCGCACGCCTGAAGGTCATCGTCTTCACCGTCTTGCTCACAGTGGCCACTGTGGGCCTGTTCGCCTCGGTGATCATCCTGCCCTACGTCTGGGCCTTGCTCGAAAATCAGGTCGGGGTCGATCCCGACACGCCCTGGCTGCGCGACGGCGTGCGCTACGGCCTGGCCTTCCTGGTGCTGACGGCGCTGTATGCGGCGCTCTACAGCGGCCTGGCCGACGTTCGCCTGCGCCTTCGTACCGTGCTGCCCGGCGCGGTCGTCGACGCCCTGCTGTGGTTCGCGGCCGCGGCCCTGCTGTCCCATTCGCTGCGCAGCGCCGGCAAGCTGGTCTTGATCTACGGCGGCTTCGCCGGAGCGGTGGCAACGCTGATCTTCCTCTACGTCAGCGCAGCCACCTTGATTTTCGGCGCCGAGATCAACGCGGTGCTGCGCCAGCGCCACGCGGAGCAAACCAGCCCGCCGCACTGAGCGCGACACGCAGCAGGCTAGACCGCATGAGCATCACCAGCACCCGACTCGCAACGCTCGATGACCTCCTCAGCGATCCCCCGGCCCTTGGCAACGCGGCTCCAACGAAAACATCGACCCATGGAACACACCTTGACCTCGCTCGAACGCAAGGCGCTTGACGTCGCACTGTCAGGCTCGGCTGCATGGCTGGCACCACTTGGCGAGCAGGTGCCCAGGCTCTGAGTCGTATCTCGCAAATACACCGGTGTTGGCTTCTACACCGATCTGGCCTGCGATGACTGTGTCGCGGCTACCGAGCTGCCTCCCCCTGGCTCGCCGCAACGTGTGCCTGTTGCATGGGCAGCGCATCCACACGTTGTCGATGGCGGTAAGGGAGTGATCTCCTTCCATGTGTTTTTGAAGGACGGCGTGATCGCCTGCCTAGAAGGCGCGTCAACATCGGATTGGCCAGAAACCGAGGAACTGATTACGTTCCCTGCTTGACGATCAGGGTACTCGTGTCAAGTCTTGCTTCTTGCGTCGATCCGGTCGACGACCTCACGCGCAGTGACGATCGCGATGCCCTGATGGGAACCGATGGGCAGCAGGTGCTTGCGGTCCCCGGTGACGATCAGCTCGGCGCGCGCCGCGACGGCCGCAGCGATGACGTGATCGTCATCGGCATCGTTGACCACCACGCGCGGCACGCTGGCCGGCATCATGAGCGAGACGAGCGCCGTTTACTGCGCCACCAGCGCTGCAATGCTGGTGCCGAAACTCTCGATGCGGCCTGCGAACTTCGAGTAGCCCAGCGTTTGCGTCAATTCATCGAGCAGCACCGGACTGCTGAAGAGTTCGACCGCCTCGCCCTCGATGGCCCACTCGATCAAGCGCAGAGGCGGCCCGTTCCACGGCAGCCCGGCCACCACGGTATTCGTATCAAGCACCAGCCGCAGCGGTGGCTGTGGCCGCTGCGCCGAACCCGGCATCAGCTCGCCCCGCGCATGCGCCGCTCAGCGCGCACCTTGCGCACTTCCTCGACGATCTCCTGCTCGATCTCGGGGGTGAGTTCGTCTTGCGGAATGCGCTGCCACATCGCTTGCAGCGCATCACCGGCGCGGCGGCGCAGTTGCTCACGCAGCATGGCCTCCATCGCATCGGCCGACAGCAGCCCCGCGCTGGCCGCCTCCTGCGCCAACTCGTCCGGCAAGTTGATTTGCACCGTCGTCATGTCCGCTCCTTCGTGGCTGCTCGTGATCAAGCGCGGCACTCTGCCTTGCGCTCGAGTTGCCCGCGTTCGATGAACACATCAATGACCTGAAGCACCTGGCGCTTCTCGGCCACCGCCAGCTTCTCGATGGCCAGCAGCCGCCGGCGCAAGCGGCTGTCGCGGTCCTGCTTGACCAGCCGGCGCAAGCCGTCGCGCAGGCGCGCCGGGCGTGTGCGTCGCACAGCAGCCCCACGACCGCACACAGTCTACGGCGGGGTTGCCGGGGCTGTGGCAAACCAGGGGTTCCGCTAGGTGAGCGCAGCCACCTTGATTTTCGGCGCCGAGATCAAAGCGGTGCTGCGCCAGCGGCACGCGGAGCAAACGGGCCCGCTGCGCTGAGCGCGACACGCAGTAGCCTAGACCGCATGAGCATCACCAGCACCCGACTCGTAA
>JANONH010000272.1:0-3422 GCA_031420735.1 Methylibium sp. | reverse complement strand
CCGCCCGGGCTGCGCCCGGTCTCCTCCTTTACTTCACTTCGCACAGCGCCACAGCCGGCTTCGCTTGGGTGGCGGTATTTCGTTGTTGCTGCGGCTGACGAAAAACCGGCGGGGCGAGGTTTTGGACTTGCGCGCGGTGGTTGGTGCTCGCTGGTTCTCGGCAGAGCGACGCGACGTGGGTCGGCATGACTTCCAACAGCGACGACGACCATGCTGGCACGGCGTTCACGCGGCAGTTGTGCAGCTCGCACGCGGCGTTGGCAGAGCGGGTGCTTGCTGCCGTGCGCGAGGCGGTGCTCGGCGCGGTGCGAGAGCGTGGCAGCGCCTCTTTGGTGGTGACGGGTGGCAGCACGGCGCGCGAGGTCTACCCGGCGCTCGCCGCGCTCGAGCTGCCGTGGCAACGCGTGCGGCTCGCGCTGAGCGATGAACGCATGGTGCACAGCTCGCACACTGACAGCAACGAGCGGCTGGTGCGCGAATGCCTGCTGCAGGGTCCGGCGAGCGCGGCGGAGTTGGTGCCGCTCTACTGCGAGGCCGACGCGGCCCGGGGTGCGACCCTGAGCGCCGCCGCAGCGCGGCTCGCCACGCTGGTGCGGCCCTTCGACCTGGTGCTGCTCGGCATGGGCGTCGACAGCCACATCGCCTCGCTGTTCCCGGGCGCGAGCGGCGTCGAGGCGGCGCTCGCGCCGGTCAACGCGCAGTCGTGCTGCACGGTGCTGCCACCGCCCGGCGTGGAGCCGGCGCTGCCGCGCTTGTCGCTCACGCTGGCCACGCTGATGGACAGCCGACGCATCGTAATCATGGCCACCGGCGCTGCCAAGCGGGCGGCCTTCGAGCGCGCAGTGCTCGGCGACTGGCCGCTGCCCTCGCCCGTGCATGCGCTCGCGGTGCATGCACGGGCGCCGCTTGACTTCATCTGGAGCCCTTGAATGAACCACCCCCGAAGCGCCTTCGGCGCCTCCCCTTCGAGGGGGCCGAGGCCCGCAGATCCAAGCCGACCTGCGTCGGCTTGGGCGGGGCGCGGAATGGACGCGTGCCGCGGCCGTGCGGCCTGCAAGGCCCGCCAGCGGCCCGGCAAAGCCGGGCCTGCAGCGGCTGCTCGGCGCCGAGCGTTGCTGCGGCGTGGGCCGTGCGAAATGCGGTGGAGCCACTGAAATGGCACGAGGTGCTAAGCCAAGCCCCGCACGACCCTGGTTGGTGGCCGACATCGGTGGCACCAATGCGCGCTTCGCGCTGGTGCAGTCGGGCAGCGGCGAGGTAAGCGCCGTGCGCAGCTTTGCCTGCGCGGACTTCGCCTCGCCCGAGGCTGCCGCGCTGGCCTACCTGCAGCAGGTGGCCAGCAGTGGCAACGCGGTGTGCCCGGCGCGCGTGGCGCTGGCCCTTGCGAGCGCCATCGAGGGCGACAGCGTGCAGATGACCAACAGCGCATGGCATGTGTCGCGCGCGGCGATGGCGCTCGCACTCGGTGCCGATGAGGTGGTGCTGATCAACGACTTCGAGGCCCTGGCGCTGGCGCTGCCACGCCTGGCCGCGGCCGGCAGCGCGGCGGCAGATGGCGCTGCGGTGCGCTGGCTTGGCGCGGCGCGGCCGGACGCGCGGCTCGTGATGGCTGTCCTTGGCCCCGGCACCGGCCTGGGTGTTGCGGCCTGCGTGCCTGCTGCAGCCGGCGGCGGGCGCGACATCGCCCTGCCGGGGGGGCGTGACATCGCCTTGCCGGGGGGGCGCGACATCGCCCTGCCGGGCGAGGGCGGCCACGCCACGCTCGCCCCTTTCGACGAGCACGAGAGCGAATTGCTGCGCCTGCTGCGCAAGGAGTGGGGCCACGTCTCGGCCGAGCGCGTGCTCTCGGGCATCGGCCTGCCTTCCTTGCACCGCGCGGTCTGCACGCTGCGCGGCCTGGCCGCCGTCACGCTCACGGCAGAAGAGATCAGCCGGCGCGCGCACGACGAACACGACGGCGCTTGCCAAGCCACGCTCGAGACTTTTTGCGCCATGCTTGGCGGCTTTGCCGGCAACGCCGCACTTACCTTTGGTGCGCGCGGCGGCGTGTTTATCGCCGGTGGCATTGCACAAAAACTCGGCGAGACCTTGGCGGCGTCGCGCTTTCGCGAACGCTTCGAGGCCAAGGGCCGCTTTCAGGGCTACCTCTCACGCATCGCCACCGGCGTCATCATGGCGCCGCACGTCGCGCTAGAAGGCGCGGCCAGAAGCCTGCTGCGGGCCTGATTGGCCGTGCATTCAGGCGCTGCTATTGCGTCGCCGGCGCAATGCCGGTGAGCGAGGTTCTCGCCGAGATCTCGATCCAGTTGCCGTCTGGGTCTTTGACGAAGCCATATCGCGCGACTTGGCCGTGGCTGATCGGCGATCGCGCAAGACGACCACCGCGTGAGACGATTTCCTCACAGCACCGATCCGCGTCGAAGATCTGGACCGTCAGATATCGATACCCGGGCCCAATTAGATCTTCCATCTCGACCCCACCAGCGCCTTCTTCTACGAACAGCAAGCTGTCTCCGCACTGCGCTGTGTGTTGTTCGACACGTTCGAATTGCATCGCTTCGCAATAGAACTGCATCATCCGATCGGGATCGGGCGTTTGGACCGTGACACCGACGCGGCTGACACCGCGAGTCCCGGGCGCCACCAGACGGACCCGGTTACCGTCCGCATCGCTGCCCTCCCAGTCGACTGCGCTCTGCCGCGCAATGGTGACTGCGACGTATCCGGTGGGCGCCAGCGAGGAAAGGTCGTCTTCTACGTGATTGACCTTGATGACTGAACCATGGGCGTCATAGCGGTGCTGCACCCATCCCTTTCGCAGCTTGAGTTCGTGGTCGAAGCGCAGCCCAACGGTGTCGCCCCAGAAGGCTTTCTGCCGTTCTATTTGCTTGGTGAAAAGTCCGATGTCGAGGTGCGGTTTGGCGAGATGCATTGCAGCCTCAATTTGGGAGTGCTTCAAGCGCATTGTTGTCCAGGGCCTGCAAGGCGGCGCCCGTAATCATGTGCATGAACAGGTCGTCACCGCGGTCGGTGCGCTTCACGATGATCGTCGCTGCCACGGCGACTGCGATCTGCGCGAAGCTGTAGTGTGCGTAGTCGTGCAGTAGGTGGTCGAAGGAGTAGTCGCTCACGCCATGACGCAGCAGGTCGTCGTGATAGCCCTTGAGGAGCGCTCGTTCGTTGGCCTTGCGGGTCTTGCGATCGAAGATGGCACCGAGAAAGTACGCGACATCCATGCCGGTACCCAGAAAATTACTGGTCTGCCAATCGACGACTGCCACGCGTTCGCTTGGCCCTCCGAACAGCATGTTGTCCGGCCGGAAGTCGTTGTGCGAGAAGCACTTCGGAGCGTTTCTTGGTCGATTCCAGTGCGCATGGTTTCTGACGTACTTCTCGCACACCGCGACCACCTCTGGCGTGAG
>JANONH010000271.1:0-1834 GCA_031420735.1 Methylibium sp. | reverse complement strand
CACCTCGGCCGTGCTGATGAGCCCGGTGTTGATGCCGACCATGCCGTACTCCAGCGCCTCGCCGACGCGGAAGATGCGGCCGATGTCGCGGCTGTAGAAATAGCTGGCGAGGCCGAACTCGGTGGCGTTGGCCAGGGCAATGGCCTCGGACTCTGTGTGGAAGCGGAACACCGGCGCCACCGGACCGAAGGTTTCTTCGCGCGCGCACAACATGTCGGGCGTGGCGTCGGCCAGAACGGTGGGGGCATAGAAGCGGTCGCCCTGGGTTGTCAGCGCCTGGCCGCCCGTCACCAAGCGTGCACCCTTGGCCAGGGCGTCGGCCACGTGAGCCTGCACCTTGGCCAGCGCGGCGTCGTCGATCAGCGGGCCCTGGCTGACGCCGGGCTCGAAACCGTTGCCGACCTTGATGCCCTGGGCCTTGGCCGTGAGCCTGGCGACGAACGCGTCGTAGACGCTGTCCTGGACGTAGATGCGGTTGGCGCAGACGCAGGTCTGGCCGGCATTGCGGTACTTGCTGGCCAGCGCGCCGTCGGCGGCGCTGTCGAGGTCGGCGTCGTCGAAGACGATGAAGGGCGCGTTGCCGCCGAGTTCGAGGCTCAGCTTCTTGATGCTGGGCGCGCACTGCGCGGCCAGGATGCGGCCGACCTCGGTGCTGCCGGTGAAGCTGAGGTGGCGCACGCTGTCGCTGGTGCACAGCACGCGTCCGATATCGATGCTGTTGGCGGCGTCGGCGCTGAGCACGTTGAGCACGCCGCTGGGCATGCCGGCACGCTGCGCCAGTTCGGCCAGCGCCAGGGCGCTCAGCGGCGTCTGCTCGGCCGGCTTGATGATCACCGGGCAGCCCGCGGCCAGCGCCGGCGCCACCTTGCGCGTGATCATCGCGATCGGAAAATTCCATGGCGTGATGGCGGCGCAGACACCGATCGGCTGCCTGATGACGAGGTAGCGCTTGTTGGCGTCGGTGGTCGGAATGGTCTGGCCGTAGATGCGCTTGCCTTCCTCGGCAAACCATTCGATGAAGCTGGCGCCGTAGATGACCTCGCCGCGCGCCTCGGCCAGCGGCTTGCCCTGCTCGGCGGTCATGATGCGGGCCAGGTCGTCGGCGTGCTGCACGATGAGCTGAAACCACTTCATCAGCACCACCGTGCGCTCCTTGGCCGGCTTGGCGCGCCAGATCGGCCACGCTTTCTCGGCCGCGCGGATGGCTGCGGCGGCGTCGATCGGGCCGAGGTTGGCCACCTGCGCCAGGTCCAGCCCGGTGGCCGGGTCGGTAACGGCGAAGCGGGCCGTGCCGGTGGCCCACTCGCCGCCCACCAGGCCGTCGGTCTTGAGCAGGGTGGGGTCGCGCAGGGCAGCGAGGGGCGAGATGGGCGTGGACATGCGGCGGTCTCCTGCGGGGGTGCTGCGGGTATCTGCGGGGCATCTGCGGGGCTTCTGCGGGGTTCCTGCGGAGTTTCCGCGAGGTCGTCGCCCGGCACTCTACGTCAGCCGGCGTACAGCCCTGCACGGCGGCGCGGCCGCGGGCGCTGCATAGAATCGTGGCACCACAGCCGGCAGACTGCCGCACCGGCAACACCGGCCGCATCGATCCATCCGCCCGTGGCCCCACCACCCGACGACTGCAGGGACCATGAAAGCTGCCCAGATCCGATCGACGTTCCTGAAGTTCTTCGAGAGCAAGGGCCACACCGTGGTCGCCAGTTCGCCCGTGGTGCCCGGCGACGACCCGACGCTGCTGTTCACCAACGCCGGCATGAACCAGTTCAAGGACGTGTTCCTGGGCTTCGACAAGCGCAGCTACAGCCGCGCCGCCACGAGCCAGAAATGCATCCGC
>JANONH010000270.1:0-8582 GCA_031420735.1 Methylibium sp. | reverse complement strand
CTTTGGAGCGTTTGCGGTCGTGGTCCTGTCCCCAGCCTGTGAGTGCCACTATCACGCGCTTGCGCTGCGGTGCTGGCCGCTCGAGCTTGGCGCGGATGTGCTCGCACACCTGAAAGCCGCTCAGTCCGGGCAGCCCGATGTCGAGCAAAACGATGTCTGGGTCCAGGCGGGCAGTCGCCTCGATGGCCGCCGGTCCGTCGGCTGCGGTGTGGGTTTCGTGGCCGGTGAGGGCAAGCAAGCTGGCCATGCTCTCTGCGCTGTCGCGGTTGTCGTCGACCACCAGGATGCATTGCGGCCCGAGCAGCACTTCGGCCGCGGGCAGCGGCGCGTCGTGCGACGTGGCACGCTGCTGTTGCAACGCCGGATCGAGCGGCAGGCGCACGACGAACTCGGCGCCGCGGCCCGGACCGGCGCTGTGCGCTTGCACCTCGCCGCCGTGCAGACCCACCAGTCTTTGCACCAGCGCCAGCCCGATGCCCAGGCCGCCGGTAGAGCGCTCGAGACTCGGGTCGACCTGGGCGAACATCTCGAAGATGTTCGAGAGTCGATCGCTCGGTATGCCCACGCCGTTGTCGGACACCCTGACCACCGCGGTGTTCGCTTCGCGCCGCAGGCGCAGCGCGAGCTGTCCGCCGCTGTGGGTGTATTTGCAGGCGTTGTCGAGCAGGTTGCCGAACACCTGCGCCAGGCGCACCGGGTCGGCGTCGAGGTAGATCGGCGCTTCGGGCAGGTCGAGCTCGAAGCGGTGGGCAGCGGCTTCGATGCGCACACGGCAAGCCTCCACCGTTCGGTGCAAAACCGACTGCAGTTCCACCCGCCCGCGCCGCAGCTGCAGCTTGCCCTTGCCGATGCGGCTCACGTCGAGCAGGTCGTCGACCAACTGCACCAGATGCGAGAGTTGACGCTGCATCATCGGCAGCAGTTGCTGCAGCGCCTGCGTCTTGTCGCCGGCACGCGCCAAAGTCGCCAAGCCGTTGCCGATGGGTGCGAGCGGATTGCGCAGCTCGTGCGCCAGCGTGGCGAGAAATTCGTCCTTGCGGTGGTCGGCCTCGCGCAGCGACTGTTGCATCGTCTCGCGGTCGGTGATGTCGCTGAGCACGCCAACGAGCCGCGCCCCGTCGTCGTCGGCATCCTTGAACACCCGCCCGCGCAGCGAGAGCCAAGTCACCAGGTCGCTGCCCGGCTTGACGATGCGCAGGTCGATCGCATAGCGCCCGTGCCGCAGCGCGTGGGCGACCGCGTCGCTGTTTCGCTGGCGGTCGTCTGGGTGAATCAGCGAGTTGAAGAGCCGCTTGTCGAGCGGCGTGTCGCTGTCGAGGCCGAACAGCCGATAACTGTCCGCCGAAAAAGCGAACTCGCCGCTTGTCAAGTTCAACTGCCAGTGGCCCATGTCGGCCGCTTCCATGGCCAGGTGCAGGCGCAGGTCACCCTCGCGGGCTTGCCGCTCTGCCTCTTTGCGCGCGGTGATGTCGACGGTGGCCGCTACGAAGCCAACCACGCGGCCCGCGGCGTCGTGCTCGGGCGCGTAGGAGGCATGGAACCAACGCTTGGAGCCAAACCGTGGCACGAAATGTTCTAGCTCAAACTCCACTGGCCGGCCTTGGAGGACCGTGTCGATGTGCTTGCTGACCGCCGCGTACATAGCGGCGCTCATGACTTCGGGCATGCGCTTGCCGACCAGCTGCGCGGGCGACGAACTGAGCAGCGCGGCATAGGGTCGGCTCACGAAACGGTAGCGCCGATCGGCGTCGACATGGGCGATGAGCACCGGCACCGTATCGGCCACCAGCCGCAACTCGCGCTGGCGCTCAGCGGCCGCCTGGTCGACTTTGCGGCGCGCGCTCACGTCGCGAAACACGACCACCTTGCCCAGGAGCTCGCCGTTCGCCGCTCGGACCGGCGCGGCATTGGCTGCGATCGGGTGCTCGCGGCCGTCGCGCGAGCGCAGCAGCCTGTCGGCATCGGATGCGGGCCCGCTCTGAGCCGTGGCCTCGCCCGGGGACGCGCTCGTGGCCGACTCGCCGGCCGGCGCCAGGCCCTCGCTGGCGACGTTGAACACGGCCTCGAGCGCTTGGCCGTGCGCCTCGGCATGGCTCCACCCGGTGAGCGACTCCGCCATCGGGTTGAGGTGGGTCACCCGCCCGGTGGGGTCGGTGGTAACGACAGCGTCGCCGATGCTCGAGAGCGTGACCCGCAGGTGCTCGGCCTGCTGGGCCGCGCTCGAAGCAGTGGCCCGCTGACGGCGCACCAGTAGCCCGAGCGCGCCCATCGTCAAGAAGATGAACACGGCGTTGGCCACGGCCCCCCATTGCCCCAGGTGGTAATAGCTCTTGGTCCGCTCGAAGCGAGCTTGCAGACGCCCGCGTTCAGCGTCGGTCATGGCGGCCGTTGCCGAGCGCAGCGAATCCATCGGCACCCGGTCGGGCTTGCCGGCGATCACCGTGCGCTCTGCAGGGCCCGGCAAGCGCTCTATGGCGCCGAGCGACTGGCCAAGCTCGCGCAGCTTGTCGTGCGCCGTAAGCGAAAGACTGTCAAGTTGCCGTTGCTGCGTGGCGTCGCCTGCGCCAATTCGCTTGGAAATGTCGGCCAGGCGCGCATCGAGCGCCGCGACGGCCGTATTGAAAGCGTGCAGTTCATCAAGGTCGCCGCTGAGCAGGTAGCCGCGTTGCGCGGCTTCGGCATCCTTGACCAGCGAGAGCACGCGGTCCACAGCAGCGACGCGTTCGTGGCTGTCGAGCACTTCGAGCTGATAGGCGCGAAGCTGTTGCGTGTAGCGCAGCTCCAGCCCGAGTTCCAGGCCGAGCAGCGCCACGCTGGCTCCCACCGCCACGATCAACCACTTGCTCGAAGTGCGCCGCATGCCAACCCCCGGGCATTGCCGCCCGGTCGAGGCGGCGAGATGGCGCGAATTCTAGGCCGCCGCGGCGTGGAGTCTGGCGCAAAAATCAGCGCACGCCACCGGTCAGTCTCAGCGGGTCGAGCAAGTCTTCGAGCCGGGCGCGGCCGAGGTCGGTCATCTCGTCGGCGACGTCGATGATCGGGCGGTCTTCATGCAGCGCGCGCTGGGCGATTTCGGCGGCGCGCGCGTAGCCAATGAGTGGGTTAAGGGCGGTCGCGAGCACCGGGTTCTTCGCCAAAGACAGCCGCAGTCGCGCGGAGTCCACGGTAAAGCCGGCGATCGCCTGGTCGGCCAGCGAGCGGCTCGCCCGCGTCATGAGCGCCAGGCTTTGCAGCAGGTTACGCGCCACGAGCGGCAGCATGGTGTTGAGTTCAAAATTGCCCGACGCACCGGCCAGCGTGATGGCGGTGTCGTTGCCGATCACCTGCACCGCCGCCATGGCGACCGCTTCGGGAATGACCGGGTTGACCTTGCCCGGCATGATCGACGAGCCCGGCTGCAGGGCCACCAGCGCGATCTCGCCAAGGCCCGCGAACGGGCCCGAATTCATCCAGCGCAGGTCGTTGGCGATCTTGAGCAGCGCCACGGCCAGGGTCTTGAGGCCGCCCGACAGCGCCACGGCGCTGTCCTGCGAGCCCATCGCCGCGAAGTAGTCGTCGGCGGCTGCAAACTCAAGCCCGGTGAGCGCCGACAGCTCGACGTGGAAGCGCCGCGCGAATCCCTCGGGCGCATTGACACCAGTGCCCACCGCGGTGCCGCCCTGTGCCAGCCGCTGCAGCGCCGGTTGCAGGCCGGCGAGGTGGCGCGCCGCGTGCTGCAACTGCGCACCCCAGCCGCCGAGCACTTGGTCCATGCGCACCGGCATGGCGTCCATCAGGTGCGTGCGGCCGGTCTTCACCTCGGTGCAGAGGCTTCGAGCCTTGTCGCGCGTGATGCGGCCCAGGTGTTCTAGCGCGGGCAGCAACTCGCGCTGCAGCGCGAGTGCTGCGCTCACGTGGATGGCCGAGGGCAGCACGTCGTTGCTGCTCTGGCTGCAATTGACTTCGTCGTTGGCGTCGACCCTGCGGCCCAGGCGCGCCGTGGCCATGGTGGCCAGCACCTCGTTGGCGTTCATGTTGGTGCTGGTGCCCGACCCGGTCTGGAATACGTCGAGCGGAAAGTGCCGCATGAAGCCGTCGTCGCTCAGCAATTCATGGCAAGCCGCCGCGATGGCAGCCCCCGCTTGCGGGTCGAGCGCGCCGAGCTGCGCATTGGCCGCAGCGGCGGCGGCCTTGACCAGCAGCAGCGCGCGCACGAGCGCCTCGGGCATGGCCTCGCGGCCAATCGAAAAATTAAGCACCGCGCGCTGGGTCTGGGCACCATAGAGCGCCGTCGCGGGCACGTCAATGGCGCCCAGGCTGTCGTGCTCCTGCCGCATTGCGGCGCCGGCTTCGTGCTCGCTCATGGGACATCTCCGGGTTCGGCGCCAGGTAGGCACGCCGTTTGCTCTCGTGGCGGACAAGTGCAAAGTCAGGGGGCGCCGTGCTAGGTCTCGACAATTCCATCCTGTTTGGCGTCTCCATCAGTCTCTCACTGTTGGTGGCTGCCACTTTTGTCGTTATTGCCCAGCAAGGACCACGCCCGGGAGAAGGTTTCGGTGGCGAGGCCACGGTTTGGGACGTGCCTGGTGCACTTGCGCTCGCATTCGCGGTGGCCGCGTGGCAGGCGGTTGGTCGGCGCCCGCCTTTGCTGCTCGGTGGCTCCGAGCTGTTCGGGCTGGTCTTGACCAGTGCCGTCCTGCTCGGCTCGCTGCTGCTTGCACTGCGTCTGCTGCGCCGTGGCGGCAGCTTCGGGCGCATCGCTTGCGCCGTGGGCTTGCTGGTGGCGACACTCGCCCTGCCGGTGTTTCGTAATTTCGAGCGCCTCTCGGCCAGCCTGGATCTCGGCTCGGGCTGGCTTGCCGCTTGCGCGGCGTTGGCGCTGCCGCTCGCATTCGCCGGCGTCGCCCTGCTGCCGCGCGAGCGCAGCCGGCGCGTCTTGAACGTCGCGGCCACCTCGGCCCTGTTCGGCGCGCTGCTTGCGGTGCAGGCGGTCTGGAGTTGGCCGCCGTTGCGCGCCGATGCCGCGCCGCTGCCCGAGGGCGCGCCGCTGCGGGACTTGGTGCCCGCCCTGGTTTACAGCCTGGTGCTCTGCGGGCTCGCCTGCCTGTTGCTCGGGCACCGCTGGAAAAGCGCGCGCCACGCGCGCGATCGCGAGCTGCGGCTGGCCGGGCTCAAGCAGCGCCAGGTGCTCATGTCGGGCGACAGCGAACGGCTGTTGCGCGAGAACGCATTGCGCGCCGATGACGCCGAGTTGCGCTCGCAGTTCCTGCTGGCCGGGGCCAACGTCGGCTCTTTCGATTGGGATCTCGCGACCGACCGCGTCCGCTTTGGCGGCGCCTGGGCCGCCATGCTGGGCTACGACCCTTCACAGCTGGCACCGCACCGCGACGCATGGATGCAGCTCTGCCACCCCGAAGACCTGCCGGTGCTCCTGCGCCGACTCGAAGAGCACTTGGCCGACGGCCGCCACCAACTCGTCTGCGAGCTGCGCATGAAGACGGCGCGCCGCACTTGGCTGTGGGTGAGGGTGCAGGCGCAAGGCGTGGACCGCGACACCCAGGGCCGCCCGCGGCGACTGGTGGGCACGCAGACCGACATCGACGAACAGCGGCGCGTGCAGCAGGCCGAGCAATTCGACCGAGCGCTCTACACGAGCGGGCCGGTGCGCCGCATCGGCTTCGAAGCGGCCCCGCCACAGCGCGTGCGCCATGGTTCCTGCGCGCTGCCCCTGCCGGCCACGGGCGAGGGCGATGACGAAGCGCCGCTGGCGGCGGTCGGTCAGGCCCTGGCCGACTGGGTGCACGGCGACGATCTCGCGGCCTTCAATGCCGCGGCGGCGCGCGCGCTCGCCGAGCCCGGCCGTCCGCTGCACTGCGAGCTGCGCCTGGCCGACGCGGCAGGCGGTTGGCGCTGGGTCATGCTGCACGCGCTGGCCGACCGCGACGAGCAGGCCGAGCCCGGCGTGCTGCGCGGCTATCTGGTGGACATCGGGCGGCTCGAGGTGCACGAGCGCAACGACCCCCACGACCAGGAGCTGCAACAACTCGTCGGCCGCATGAGCACCACGCAGCGCTTCCTTGAAGGTCTGCAGGAACTCACCGAACAACTCCAGTTGTGCGACAACACCGACGCCGGCCGCGGCCTGGTGGAGCGCGCCGGTGCGGCGCTCTTTCCGCGCTGGGACGGCACGCTCGCCTTTGGCGACAGCCGCACCGACCTGCGCGCGCGCTGGGGCGAGGCCGCAGCCACGGCGAGTGCCGCCGCCGCGCACGGCCAGGGCGACTGTTGGGCGATGCGCCTGGGTCGCATGCACCATGCGGTGGCCGGCCCCGAAGGCCGCAGCGCCGCACCGGTGTGCGGCCACCTCGGCGGCGGCCACGACTTGCCGGTGGGCGTGACGCACAGCCTGTGCCTGCCGTTTTCCTTGGGCCAGGACACGCCGCCCGGTGCGCTGCAGATGAGCACTCGCCAGCCGCTGGCCGACGACGAGCTGCGCCAGGCGATCTGGGGCGCCGAAACTCTGGCGCACACGCTGCGCCTGTCGCTGGGCAACCTGAACTTGCGCGTCTCGCTGCGCGACCAGGCGGTGCGCGACTGGATGACGGGTCTGTACAACCGCCGTCATTTCGACGAGGCCCTCCAGCAGGAGCTCGGGCGTGCGGCGCGCGGTGGCGACAACGTCGTGCTGGCGCTGTTCGACATCGACCACTTCAAGTCTTTCAACGACGCCTATGGTCACGAGGCCGGCGACGAAGTCATCCGGGCAGTCGGGCGCCAGTTGCAGGGCTTCGTGCGCTCCTACGACGTCGCCGCGCGCATTGGCGGCGAGGAGTTGGCGGTGCTGTTGCCGCGTGCCCACCTGGCCGAAACCTGCACGCGCCTGGACGGCCTACGCGAGCGCATCGCCGCGATGTCGCTCAGTTACCAAGGGTTGGTGCTGCCGCCCATCACGGTGTCCATCGGTGTGGCCGACATCGAGCAGGGGCCGGCGGCCAATATCTTGCAGCGCGCCGACACCGCGATGTACGCCTCCAAGCGCAACGGGCGCGACCGGTTGACCTGCTGGGACCCAGACCTGCCGACCATTTCGCAGTTGGCGCAACTCGAAGAAACGCGCTGACCGCGAACACGCCGACTGCGCGCGGCGGGGTGCTGCCGGGTGCTGCGTATTGGCCGCGGGTCGTGGCGGGCGCGTGCGCCACGGCCACGCACGGCTCACCGGCTCGTCAGCGCGCTTCGGAGTCGTGGCTGGCCACGCGCTCGCTCGAGTATTCTTTCAGGCGGTTATAGAGCGTCTTGAGGCTCACGCCCAGCACCGCCGCAGTGCGCTCTTTGTGGTTGCCGTAATGGGCGAGCGTGGCGAGGATCAGCAGTCGCTCGGTGTCGGCCATTGAAGAACCAAGGCGGATATTGATCGACTTGCCGGTGTCCACAGCCGCCGCGGCGGCTGCCGCGTGCGCGTGTGCGGGGGCGTGGTTCGCGCTGCCCAGCGCCTGCGCTGCGGCAGCACCGCTCGTGGGCGCATTGCTCGGCAGCCATTCGTCGCTGATGGTGTTGCCATCGGCCATGACAAAGGAACGCTGCACCACGTTGCGCAGCTCGCGCACATTGCCCGGCCAGCGATACGCGGCCAGCCGCGTGAAGGCCGCGGGGGCGAAGCGCTTGTTCTGGCTTTCTTTCTGGCACACGCCCGCGAGGAAGTGTTCGGCGAGCAGGCCGATGTCTTCGGCGCGCTCGCGCAGCGGCGGCATGTGGATCGGAAAGACGTTTAGCCGGTAGAGCAGGTCTTCGCGCAGCCGCCCCTCGGCCACGGCAGTCTCGGGCGGCCGGTTGGTCGCGGCGATGATGCGCACGTCGGCTTCTTGGGTGTGGGTGGAGCCCACGCGCATGAACAGGCCGGTCTCGAGCACCCGCAGCAGCTTGACCTGCAGGTCAAGCGGCATTTCGGTGATTTCGTCGAGGAAGAGCGTGCCGCCGTGGGCGCGCTCGAAAAAGCCCTGATGCTGGCGGTCGGCGCCGGTAAAGCTGCCTTTCTCGTGACCGAAGATTTCGCTCTCGATCAAGTTGGGCGAAATGGCGCCGCAGTTCACCGCGAGAAAAGGCTGCTTGCGCCGACGCGAGAGCTCGTGGACTGTCTTGGCCACGACCTCCTTGCCGGTGCCGCTCTCGCCGGTGACGAACACAGACACGGCCGTGCCGGCCACGCGCGAAACCTGCTCATAGATGCGCTGCATGGGCGCCGAACGGCCCCACAGATGCCCGAAATGACCGGTGCGAGCCCACTCCGCGTTCAACTGCGCAAGCTCGGCCTTCAGTGTGGAAGGCTTAATCACGCGCGACAAGATGCCCTGCAGCTGCTTGATGTTGACCGGCTTGATAAGGTAGTCGGCGGCGCCCAGGCGCAAGGCCTGAATCGAGGTCTCGAGGCTGGCATGCCCAGTGATGAGCACCACCTCGGAGTGCGCGATCAGATCGGGATCCTCGAACAACTGCATGCCACTGCCGTCGGGCAATTGCAGGTCGAGCAGGACGATGTCGGGCTGTTGCAGCGCGATCTGGCGCCTGGCATCGCGCAGGTTGCTGGCGGTCGCGACCGTGAAATC
>JANONH010000269.1:0-3636 GCA_031420735.1 Methylibium sp. | reverse complement strand
ACGAGGCGCACCGTGCCGCTCACGGTGGCGCTGAGCACGCCCTTGCCCGCTTCGGCCGGCACGGGCCCGTCTGTCACCGACGCCACCGAGGCGTCGCCGCGCCGAAACATCACCGGGCTCGGCCCGCCCTGCTCGGCGCCCTGCACCGTCACCTCGCGCAGCACGTAGTTGCCAAAGCCGAATTGGCGCGCCAGTTCGGCGGCCTGTGCGCGAAATTTCTGCACCGCCTGCGCGGCAACGGCAGCTTCGTGCTTCTCGCCGAGCTCGCGCGAAATGCTGTAGGCGACCTGCGTGACATTCATCGCCGCAAGCCGCCCTGCCGTCTGCGCCACGAGCGGCCCGTCCTTGCCCTCGAGCACGAGTTCGGCCTGGCCTTGCCAGCCGCCGATGCGCCCGTCTTTGCCGTGGCGCGGATTGAGCGAAAAGCTGCCGGTGCGGACCGCCATGCCGTCGGCACGCGCGGACTTCTTCGCCTCTGCGAGGGCGGCGTCGAGCACCTGCTTGATCTGTGTCTGCACTTGCGCGGCGTCGCTGCCTTCCTTGACCACCTGCAGCGTGATGCTCAAAAAGTCTTTGGTCACCTCGAGCGAGGCGCTCGCGCTGAGCGTGAGCAGGTTGTCGCGCGCCGGCGTTTCTGCAAGCGCCCACGAAGGAATGCACAGCATCGCGCACGCCAGCAGACGCGGCATGCAGTTAAAACGAGTCGACATGTCACGCTCCTTTCTAGTTTCCAAGTTCCAGGGTCTGTTTTGCGGCGCCCGCGCAGAGCGGTTTTTCCGCACGGCGCAAGATGTAACAACGGGTCAAGGCCCGGAATTTGCCAAGATCGCTGCGCGCACAATGGCGTTGTTACAAATTTGGAGAGTGCGATGAACGCCACCGCCAACACCCCGCGCGCCGACCGCATTGTCGTGGTCGACGACGACGCACGCATTCGCGACCTGCTGCGCCGCTACCTCACGCAAGAAGGCTTTGAAGTCCTCTTGGCGGAGGACTCGAAGGCGCTCAACCGCGTGATGACGCGCGACACCATCGACCTCATCGTGCTGGACCTCATGCTGCCCGGCGAAGACGGCCTGTCGATCTGCCGGCGCCTGCGCGCCAACAACGACACCACGCCCATCATCATGCTCACAGCCAAGGTCGAAGACGTCGACCGCATCGTCGGCCTCGAAGTCGGCGCCGACGACTACCTGCCCAAGCCTTTTAACCCGCGCGAATTGCTGGCACGCATCCATGCCGTGCTGCGCCGGCGGCCCACACTCGAAGCCCCCGGCGCGCCGGCCATGGAAGCGCAGACCGTCACCTTCGGGCCGTTCGAGTTTGACCTGGCCCTGCGCCGGCTCGCCAAAGACGGCGAGCAGATTGCCCTTACCACCGGCGAGTTCTCCATGCTCAAGGCGCTGGTGCGACACCCGCGCCAACCCCTTTCGCGCGACAAGCTCGCGCAACTTGCGCGCGGGCGCGAATTCGAGCCTTTCGATCGCAGCCTGGACGTGCAGATCTCGCGCCTGCGCAAGATGATCGAGCCCGACCCGACCCAGCCGCGCTACATCCAGACGGTGTGGGGCGTGGGCTACGTGTTCGTGCCGGACGGCGCGGGTTGAGCGCCGCCCTCGCTGCGGCCTTGCCAGCGACGCACAACTGCACGCCATCACGCACACCTTCACGCACGCCTTCATGATGGAGCCCGCCTTTCGCTCCGAGCGCGTGCGCCGCACGGTCGGCGAGTTCGGGCGCTCGAGCACGACACGCGCTTCGCGCTCGCGGCTGCGCGTGCCGCGCTTTGCCATGAGCCTGTTCTGGCGCACCTTCATCTTGCTGACGGTGCTGCTCGGTGCGGGTGTCTTTGCGTGGCTGCAGACCTTCCGGGCGCTCGAGTTCGAGCCGCGCGCGGTGCAGGCGGCGCAGCAGATCGCGAGCCTGGTGAACCTCTCGCGCGCGGCCCTGCGCTCCACCGACGCCATCACGCGCGTAACCCTGGTCAAGGCGATGGGCGACCAGGACGCCGTGAAGGTGGTGCCGCGCGAACCGAACGATCGCTTCGAGCCGTTCGAGGTCGACCGTTTTAGCCGCGCGGTGGGCCAGGAGCTGCGCTCGCGGCTGGGGCCGCAAACGGTGGTGGCCAGCACCATGAACGGCGTGCCGGGCCTGTGGGTGGGTTTCACCATCGAGTCCGATTCGTACTGGCTGCAAGCCGACACCAAGCGCGTGGAAGCGGTGGCGAGCATCACCTATTTCGTCTGGACCTCGATCGCGCTCTTGGCCACGGTGCTCGGCTCGGCGGTCATCGCCGGGCTCATCAACCGGCCGCTCAAAGACCTTTCGTTCGCGGCCAGCCGCATACGCGACGGCGAGTACGAGTCGCACCTCGACGAGCTCACCATGACCAGCGAGGTGCGCGAAGTCAACATGGGCTTTAACCGGATGGCGCGCGAACTCGCCAAGGTGGAAGAGGACCGCGCTGTCATGCTGGCGGGCATCAGCCACGACCTGCGCACGCCGCTGGCACGCATACGCCTGGAAGCCGAGATGAGCGTGGTTGACGAAGAGGCCAAGAAACACATGGCCGACGACATCGACCAGCTCGACGCCATCATCGACAAGTTCATGGACTACGCGCGGCCGGGCGAAGTGAAACTCGTGCCAGTCCATATTTCGAGCGTGGTCGACCGCGAGATTGCCTCGTTTCGCGACCCCTCGCAGATCCGCATCGAGTCGCGCGTGGCCATCGACACCCGGGTCATGGCCGACGACACCGAACTCGGCCGCGTGCTGGCCAACCTGTTCGAGAACGCGCGCCGCTACGGCCGCAGCCCCGACACCGGCATCGCCCACGTCTCGGTCACTTATGCGCGCACGGGGCCGTGGGTGATCTTGAGCGTGCGCGACCACGGTCTGGGCGTTGCGCCCGAAAAACTCCAGCAACTCACCACGCCCTTCTACCGTGGCGACGTGGCCCGCACGTCGGCCACCGGCGCCGGCTTGGGCCTGGCGATCGTCGAGAAAACGGTGGCACGCATGGGCGGTGCTTTCGAGATCGCCAACGCCAGCGAAGGCGGCATGGTGGCGCACATCCGGCTAAAGAAGGCGCCGTGAGCGCCACCGGGCTCGCGCGGCGCGCCGCCGCTGCGACGCCCCCGCACTGCCAGCGGCCGACTGCGAGTCTGTGCAGCAGCAGCGGCTGGCCAGCCGGCGAAGCCGGCCGATCGGCGCTGCGGCACGCTCAGCTCACGCCAGCCGAGAACACGCTCAAGTCTTGTGGGCCGCCGCGCTCGAGCGCACGCTTGTAGCCCGCGCGTGCGCGCAGGCGCTTCACGTAGGCCTGCAGTCCGGCGTAGGGGCGCAGACGCCCGCGGCATTCGGCGAACTCGAAGGTCCAGCCCAGGTTGATGTCGGCGCCGGAAAAACCCGACTCCAGCAGGTACTCCCGGTCGCCAAGCGAACTCTCGACGTATTTCAGGTTCTTCTCGAGCTCGACGTCAAAGAAGCTCTTGAGGGCCTCGTTGCCGCCATTGGTCCAGGCGTAAACCAGGTCCAGAACCAAGCCGGGAAAGACGGTGCCCTCGGAGAACGCGAGCCATTGCAGATACGCGGCGTAGTCCTTGGACCCGGGGCTGCGGCTGAGGCGCCCAT
>JANONH010000268.1:0-2545 GCA_031420735.1 Methylibium sp. | reverse complement strand
GGCGGATTACCGTTTGGCGCGCTCAGTTTTAGAAACACTGCAACTTACTACACTAAAAACAAAACTCAAGACAGTAACGCGGAACCGGTCGCTGAATATAATGGGACCTACGCGCTGCCACGCTATCGCAATAATTTTATGGTCACTGGTGATTTCGGTCAATTGTCGCTGACGGGAAATGTTCGAACGACAGGTGGATTCTGGGACTCCGACCTGCCGCTGGATGAAGCGCGTGATACCCGTCGTGTGTCATCGTTCACCGAAGTAGACCTGCTCGGCCAGTACGCGGCGACAGCGGCGTTGACAGTTTCTTTGGGTGTAAAGAATGTGTTCGACCGCGAGCCACCTTTCAGCAGCCAGAATTCAAGTGACAACGCTTATTCGCAGCTGGGTTATGCTGAAACATACTCCAATCGCGGTCGATTTTTCTCGGTGTCGGCGAATTACAGATTTAAGTGACCGTGCGAGCGGTGTGGTCAGGCAGGCAAGAGGTTTCATTAAGACGTGGCGCACGTCGACTTGCCTTCCAGTGGTCTTTACAGGGTCGGGTGGCCCAGCGTTTGCTCCGGCGAGCCGAAGCTGCCTTGCATGATTAAAACCTCCTCACCGTGCTCTGACACGTAAATTTTCAAGTCCAAGGACTCCTCATGCTGCGCTCCGCTCGTTCGTACCTTGCCTCGCTCCTGGTTGCATTGGCCGCAGCAGCCTCGCTGCCCGCGCCGGCCAGCGCCCAAGGGGCCGCATCGGCACCCGCCGCTGCGGCAACGGCCAATGTTGGCGAGCCCACGGTGAAGCTGCAGCCCGACCCCATCGACAACCCCTACGGCCTTCAATCCCTCTGGAAAACCTCCGACGGTGTGGCCAAGACGGTGTTGCTCATCATGCTGGTCATGTCGATGGGCAGTTGGTACATCATCGTGGTCAAGGTGATCGAGCAGTCCAAGATCGCCCGGCAGGCCAAGGCGGCGAGCAAGAGTTTCTGGACCGCGGGCACGGTGCGTCAGGGGGCGGATTCGCTCGAGGCGGCGAGTCCCTTTCGCTTCATTGCCGAGGCCGGCCTCGAGGCGAGCAAGAAGCACGGCGGGTTGCTCGAGCACGTGGACCTCAACACCTGGGTCACCATGAGCATCACGCGCGCGATGGAGCGCGTGCAAAGCCGCTTGCAGGACGGGCTGGCCTTCCTTGCAACGGTCGGCTCCACGGCGCCGTTCGTGGGCCTGTTTGGCACCGTCTGGGGCATCTACCACGCGCTCACGGCCATCGGCGTGGCGGGCCAGGCCTCGATCGACAAGGTGGCGGGCCCCGTGGGCGAGGCGCTCATCATGACGGCCATTGGCCTCGCGGTCGCCGTGCCCGCGGTGCTGGGCTACAACTGGCTCGTGCGCCGCAACAAGTCGGCCATGGACGACGTGCGCGCCTTCGGCAACGACCTGCATTCGGTGCTGCTCTCCACTCCGCGCGCGCAGGGCTGAAAGGCTGAGCCATGGCCATGGGCATCGGCAGTTCGGGCGCGGACGAAGACGAAGTCGTCTCGAGCATCAACACCACCCCGCTGGTGGACGTGATGCTGGTGCTGCTGATCATCTTCCTGATCACCATTCCCGTCGTCACCACCTCGATCCCGGTGCAGCTTCCCAAAGAGGCGATCCAGGTGCGCGAGAGCAAACCCGAGAACATCATCATCTCGGTCGACCGCAACGGCGCCATGTTCTGGTACGACGTGCGCGTGCCCAACACGGTGGCGCTGGTCGAGCGGCTCAAGAAAGTGGCCGTCATGCGGCCCCAACCCGAGGTGCAGATCCGCGGCGACCACGCCGCGCGCTACGACTCGGTGGGCAAGGTGGTCTACGCCTGCCAGCGTGCCGGCATCGGCAAGGTCTCGTTCATCACCGAGCCGCCCGTGCGCGGTAATTGAGGCGATTCGAGCCGTGCAGCCGCCAACCGAAAGAGGCACTCCATGAGCATGAACATCGGCAATTCGAGCGCGAGTGGTGAGCCCGAACTCATGATGGACATCAACACCACGCCCTTGATCGACGTGATGCTGGTGCTGCTCATCATGCTGATCATCACCATCCCGATTCAGTTGCACGCCGTGAACCTCGACCTTCCGGTGGGCCCGCCGCCGCAGCAGAACGTGCAGCCCGACATCGTCAAGATCGACATCGACGAGCGCAACAAGATTTTCTTCAACGGCGTGTTGGTGCCCGATTTGGTCGAGGTCGACCGCATGCTGCAAGAAATGTCGCGCCTGCCGCTGCAAGCGCAGCCCGAACTGCACTTGCGGCCCAACAAGCTCTCACGCTTTGAAACCGTGGCCGCGGTCATGGCGGCGGTGCAGCGCTTTGGCCTCACCAAGTTCGGCATCGTCGGTTCGGAGCAATTCATCGAATGAGCGCGAACCGGGCCCGATCCAGCCCAGCCCCGGCCGCCCCGAAGTGGGGGCGCTCGAGCCCGGCGGCTCGGCGCGTCGCGCCAAGGTTGCCCCAGCCCCAGTGCGCGCTTGTCGCGCCCGCCTGAGCGAAGCCGCGCCAGCATGGACCTG
>JANONH010000267.1:0-2269 GCA_031420735.1 Methylibium sp. | reverse complement strand
GTGTTTCTCCGCGAACGCCGGGTGCCGCCAGGGACCTGGGATGCTCATGAATTTCAATACATGAAACCGCGCCTTCGTCCGCCATGCGTCGTTGCAAATCCTCGCCATAGAAAAGACTATGGCTGCGGTTTGCGCCTGGGCCGGGAGGCCCAGGCCTTTGCCAGGCACAAACAGTCCTCAGGACTGTTTGTGCCTGGCAAAGCCTAGCCTGACGAACGAATGCATCGGTTTCATTGGTCTCGAAACTTATGATTCACAACCCTAGCGCCGCGCGCACTGCAGCGGCCACGCGCTGCACGTCTTCGATCCCCATGTGGGTGTGCAGCGGCAGGCTGACCATGCGTTCATAGGCGCGCTGGCTGTGCGGAAACTGCTCGGGCCGCAGCGCATAACGTTCTCGCCAATAGGGGTGCAGGTGCAGCGGGATGTAGTGCACGCTGCAGCCGATGCCGGCGTTGAACAGGCGTTCGACAAATGGGTCGCGTTCGATTCCGGCGTTACAGCCCAGCCGCAGCACATACAGGTGCCACGCATGCTGCGAGCCTGCCGCGGCCTTGGGCGGCAGCACCACGGGCAGGCCGGCCAGGGCCTCGTCGTACGCAGCGGCCAACCGGCACCGTTGTGCGTAGAAGGCATGCGCTCGCTTCAGCTGCTGGATGCCCAGCGCAGCCGCAATGTCGGCCAGGTTGTATTTGAAGCCCGGCGCCACCACTTCGTAGTACCAGCTCGGCACCTTGGCGGTGAAGCGGTCGAAGGCGTCGCGGTTCATGCCGTGCAGGCGCATGACCTTCATGCGCGCGGCCAGCTCGGCGTTGCGTGTGGCGACCATGCCGCCTTCGCCGGTGGTGAGGGTCTTGTTGGCATAGAAGCTGAACACGGTGGCGTCGCTCGAGAGCGTGCCCACCAGGGCGCCGCCGTGGGTGGCGGGCAGGGCGTGCGCGGCGTCTTCCACGACCTTGAGGCCGTGGCGCGCGGCGATGCGCAAGATGGCGCCCATGTCGGCCGCGAGGCCGCCAAAGTGAACCGGGATGACGGCCTTGGTGCGCGGCGTGATGGCGGCCTCGACCCGCGCCGGGTCGAGGTTGAGGGTGTGCGGGTCGATGTCGACCAGCACCACGTCGGCGCCGAGGTAGCGCACCACTTCGGCGGTGGCAGTGAAGGTGTGGGTGGTGGTGATGACTTCGTCGCCCGGGCCGATGCCCAGCGCTTCGAGTGCGAGGTGCAGGCCGGCGGTGGCGGAGTTCACGGCCACGGTGTGCAGCGGCGGCCCGGCGTCGCGGCTGCCGTTAAAAGCCGCGAGGAAGGCCGCGAAGTCCGCTTCGAAGCGCCGCGCCTTCGGGCCGGTGGTCACCCAGCCCGAGCGCAGGGTGTCGACCACCTCGGCGATCTCTTCCTCGCCGATCTCGGGCAGCGCAAACGGCAGGAAGGGCCGGGCTTCGTTCATGCCGATGGAGCCAAAGAAGCCACCGCGGCCGGCCGCCCGATGGCGTGGTATTCAATGCCCTGCTCCCGCATGAAGGCCGGCTCGAACAGGTTGCGGCCATCGAAGACCACGGGCTGGCGCAGGCGCTGGCGGATGGCGTCGAAATCGGGGCTGCGGAACTCCTTCCATTCGGTCACGATCACCAGCGCGTCGGCGCCCTCGAGCGCGGCGTTGGCCGACGCCGCGTAGCGCAAGCGGGGCTGTGCGGGCATGGCGCGCTCGGCCTCTTTCATGGCCACCGGGTCATAGGCCACGACCTCGGCGCCGCGCGAAGTGAGCTGCTCGATGAGCACGCGGCTCGGCGCCTCGCGCAGGTCGTCGGTGCCGGGCTTGAAGGCGAGGCCCCAAAGCGCGAAGCGCTTTCCTTCGAGGGACGTTGCGAAGGGCTCGCCTTCGGGAGCCGTGGCCAAGCGCTCACCTTGCGGCGGAGTCGCCGAGCGATCCTGCGCCGCGCCCCCCGCAAAGCGCGCCACGATCTTCTCACCCAGGCGCCGCTTTTGCGACTCGTTAACGCTCTGCACCGCGCCGAGCAGCTCGAGGGCGTGGCCGGCCTCGGCGGCCGAGTGCATGAGCGCTTTCACGTCTTTCGGGAAGCAGGAGCCGCCGTAGCCGCAGCCGGCGTAGAGGAACTGCGTGCCGATGCGTGGGTCGCTGCCGATGCCCTGGCGCACCAGTTCGATGTCGGCGCCCACCGCCTCGGCCACGCGCGAGAGCTCGTTCATGAAGCTGATGCGCGTGGCGAGCATGGCGTTGGCCGCGTACTTGGTGAACTCGGCGCTCTTCACG
>JANONH010000266.1:0-3552 GCA_031420735.1 Methylibium sp. | reverse complement strand
GCTGTTTCTGGCCGCCATCATCACGGCCTTCTGGTACCTGCGCAACGAAGAATTCGATCGCGAGCAGGAGTCGGTCAAGCGCGACACCGAGATCGCCCAACAGCAGATCCGGCTGCGCTTGATCGAGAACCAGGAGCAACTGGTGCGCATGGCACGCGAGATCGCCACCAAAGCCATTGATGTCGACGAATTCCTTGGTCAGGCCATCGGCTTTTCGCGCGAACGCCCGGAAATCGTCAGCTTGTCGTGGCGCGGCGCCGACCAGAGCGTCAAGGTCGCGCATTTCTCGCCCAACCATGCGGGCGACCTGGTGCGCTGGCCCGAGCCCGGCGCCGCAGCCGCATCGGGGCCGGCCCTGCACGGCGAGCCGGCGTGGGCGTTTGCCGCCGCGCGCGACCTGCGCCAGCCGGTCTATTCGCGGCCGTATGAAAACCTTGGCCTGGTGCAGGTCTTCCAGATCGACGTGCCGCTGCTCGACCGCAGCAGCTTTGCGGGCACTTTGGTGGCGGAGTACTCGGTCGAGTCGCTGTTGCGCCACTTCGTGCCGGCCGAGGTGACACGGCGCCACGCCATCAGCCTCGTCGACGCCAACGAGCGGGTGCTCGCCAGCAGCGTCTCGCGTGAGCCGGCAAGCGCCCCACGGCGCAGCGCCTTCGTCCACGACGTCGCCTTGGCGCCTTCAGGCAACGGCCTGGTGGTCCGGGGCCAGGGCTCGCGCACCTCCATCGGGCTCATCGGCAACACCTTGTTCTGGATGGTGGTGGCCCTGTCCGTGCTCACGGTCTGGATGCTGCTCGGCACATGGGGCCATATGCGACGGCGCTCGCAGATGCAAAGCGCGCTCGTCTCGGAAACCAACTTTCGCCGCGCGATGGAAAACTCGATGCTCACCGGCATGCGCGCCATGGACATGGAGGGCCGCATCAGCTACGTGAACCCCGCCTTCTGCGCCATGACCGGCTTCACCGAGAGCGAGCTGATCGGCCGCATGCCGCCGTTTCCGCACTGGCCGCCCGAGCGCATGGAAGAAAATACGCGCCTGCTGCAGCAAGAACTGCAGGGCCGCAGCCCGGCCGGCGGCATCGAGGTGAAGGTGATGCGCAAGGACGCCAGCCTGTTCGACTCGCGCATGTACGTCTCGCCGCTGATCGACGCGCGCGGCCAGCAGACCGGCTGGATGACCTCCATGACCAATATCACCGAGGCCAAGCGCATACGCGACCAGCTCTCGGCCTCGCACGAGCGCTTCACCACCGTGCTCGAAGGCCTGGAAGCGGCCGTCTCGGTGTTCTCGGTCGCGCAGGGCGAACTCTTGTTCGCCAACCGCTCCTACCGCCTCTGGTTCGGCGCCGACGCGCGCGGGCACGCCTTGCTGGCCGGCGCGGACGCCGACCTCGCGGCCCTGCGCGATGCCGACGACCCGGTCGACACCTTCAGCGGCCTGCCAGCGCACGAGTTGACCGATGCGAGCAGCGACGCCCGCGAGGTGTTCATCGAGCCACTGCAGAAGTGGTTCGACGTGCGGGCGCGCTACCTGCAGTGGACCGACGGGCGCCTGGCTCAAATGCTCATCGCCACCGACATCACCGCGCGTCGCTACGCCGAGGAGCAGGCCTCGCACCAGGCCGAGAAGGCACAGGTCACGAGCCGGCTCGTGACGATGGGCGAAATGGCCTCCAGCGTGGCGCACGAACTCAACCAGCCGCTCACCGCGATCGCCAACTATTGCAACGGCATGGTCACGCGCGTGCGCGGCGACGCCATCGAGAAGGCCGACCTGATCGCCACGCTCGAGAAGACGGCGCGCCAGGCGCAGCGTGCCGGGCAGATCATTCACCGCATCCGCGCCTTCGTGAAACGCAGCGAACCGCAGCGCCAGCCCGCCAAGGCGCGCGACATCGTCGAAGACGCGGTCGAACTCGCCGGCATCGAGCTGCGCCGGCGCCATGTGCACATTCGCAGCTACGTCGCGCAGCGGCTGCCCGAACTCCAGGTCGACCCGATCCTCATCGAGCAAGTGCTGCTCAACCTGCTGAAGAACGCCGCCGAGGCGATCGACGGGGCACACCTGCCGGCGGCACGGCGCTACATCGAACTGCGCGTCGTGCCGCGCACCACGGCCGAGGAAGGCACCGTCATCGAGTTCAGCGTGACCGACAGCGGCCCGGGCGTGAAAGACGAGGTGATGGCACGCCTGTACGAGGCCTTCTTCTCCACCAAGGCCGACGGCCTTGGCATCGGACTGTCGCTGTGCCGCTCGATCGTCGAGTCGCACCGCGGCCGTATCCGCGCGGAGAACCTCTACAATGGCAACACGGTAAACGGCTGCCGTTTCTCCTTCACGCTGCCCGTCGAACCACCGGCCAATGCGACCAAATTGCCCGTGTCCCGCCTGATCGAAAGCGCATGAGTCTGATTCCCAAGAAAGGCACCGTTTATGTTGTCGACGACGACGAAGCGGTGCGCGATTCCCTCCAGTGGCTACTCGAAGGAAAAGACTACCGGGTCAAGTGCTTCGACTCGGCCGAATCCTTTCTTTCCCGCTTCGACCCCCGCGAAGTGGCCTGCCTGATCGCCGACATCCGCATGGACGGCATGAGCGGCCTCGAGTTGCAAGACCGCCTGGTGGAGCGCAAGAGCCCGTTGCCGGTGGTCTTCATCACCGGCCATGGCGACGTGCCCATGGCCGTGACGACCATGAAAAAGGGCGCCATGGACTTCATCGAGAAGCCCTTCAAGGAAGAAGAATTGCTCGGCCTCGTGGAGCGCATGCTCGACCAGGCACGCACCGCGTTCTCGCACCACCAGGAAGCGGCCAGCCGCGACGCACTGCTTTCGCGCCTCACCACGCGCGAGACGCAGGTGCTCGAGCGCATCGTCGCCGGGCGCCTTAACAAGCAGATCGCCGACGACCTTGGCATCAGCATCAAGACGGTGGAGGCGCACCGCGCCAACATCATGGAAAAGCTCAACGCGAACACCGTGGCCGATCTGCTCAAGATCGCGCTCGGCGCGCAAGCCAAGACGTGACGCGACCCCGGTCATGCGCGGGCCGCTTGAAGGGCGGCCTTTTTTATGGGGTGGGGGCGCTGAGCCACCGCACGGCCGCCCGAAGGTGGCTCGCTCCCGCCTGGCGGGACAGCGCGAAGCGCGAAGGGTGATTGAGTGAGCGCGCGCCTCATCGACGGCAATGCCCTCTCCAGGCAACTGCGCTCCCAGATCGCCCAACGCGCCGCCACTCTGAAGGAACGCGGTATGACGCCGGGCTTGGCGGTGCTGCTGGTGGGCGACAACCCCGCGAGCCGCGTCTACGTGCGCAACAAGGTCAAGGCCTGCCGCGATCATGGCCTGCACTCGGTGCTCGAGTCCTACCCCGAATCGATGACCGAGGCCGAACTGCTCAAGCGCATTCGCTTGCTCAACGCCGACCCCGCCATCCACGGCATCCTGGTGCAACTGCCGCTGCCGCCGCAAATCGATGCGTTCAAGGTGATCGAGACGATCGCCGCCGACAAGGACGTCGACGGTTTCCACGTCGCCAGCGCCGGCACG
>JANONH010000265.1:0-1732 GCA_031420735.1 Methylibium sp. | reverse complement strand
GGTGCGCCATTTCGGCCCGCTGCCCTGGCCGCGCTCCAGCACCACCAGTTCGTTCTCGCGCGTGACCACCGCCACAAAGCGGCCATCGCTGCCCACCGCTGCAGACAGTCGCGCACCGGCGCTGCCGCGCCACAGCTCGCGACCGCTGCCGGCGTCAAGCGCGAGCACCGTGCCGTCGGCCGAGGCGACCACGAACTCGCCGTCGCGGGCGTTGACGATCAACCCGGGCGGGGGTGCCTCGATGCGCGAGCTCCACGCCAGCCTCCCGGCGATCTGCGGCGTGATGCTTTCCAGCGGCGTCGGCTTGGGCTTGTCGCTCGAGCATGCGCCTGCCAGCATGGCCGCCAGGCACCAAGCGACGGCGCGCAAACTGCGAATCCTGCGTGTCATTGCGCGACGCCCGATGCGGTCGCTGCAGCGCCGGTTCCGAGGCTTGCGCCGCCGCCGAGCGACGTCAGCTTCGCCTCCACCAGGCGCCGGTACTCCAGCTTTTCGTCCATCGCCTTGTAGGCCAGCTCATACGAAGCGCGAGCCTCGTCCTTTTTGCCCTGCGCAAGCAGCAGGTCGCCCCGGCGGTCGGCAATCAGTGCGCCGAAGCCGGGTGCCAGCGAACCGCTGCCGGCGGCATCGAGCTGAGCCCGGGCTGCGTCGTACTGCTTCTTGTCGAGCAACAGACCGGCCGCACGCAGGCGCGCCACGGCCCGCAAACCGTCGTCGCTGCCGTTGTCCGAGGCCCAGGCCAGGCTGGCGAGCGCAGCGTCGGCTTGGCCCTTGTCGGCCTGGACTTTGGCGGCCAGCAAGGCCCCCTGCTGGGCATGGGCGGTGCGCGGATAACGCTCCTTCAAATCGCCGAAGACCCGGGTACTGCGTTCGACATCGGCGGCCTGGCTGGCGCGCTCGAGTTCGTCGAACATCGCGCTGGCCTTGACGCCCTGTTCGCGCTGCCACCAGTTCCAGCCGTTCCAGGCCGCAAACGCGCCCAGCGCCAGGATCAGGGTCCAGGTGATGAGGTTGCCGTACTGGTTCCAGAAGGCCTTGAGTTGATCGACTTGTTCCTGCTCTTGCAGGTCGAGATGGGTCGCCATGGGGGTGGGTCGGGTGCGTCGTCGAGATAAAGAAGGATTATGCGGTGCGCAATTCGGCCGCCCAGGCTGCAGCCTCGGCCAGCTTGCGCGTGAACTGCGCCGGCGCTGGCGAACCGCGCAGCGGCTTGATGGCCACTTCGCCGCGCGCCAGCTCATCGGCACCAAAGATCAACGCGAAAGCAGCGCCGCTGGCGTCGGCGCGCTTGAACTGCGCCTTCATGCTGCCGCCGCCAGCGTTCATCACCACCGCCACGCCCGCCGCGCGCAAGGCTTCGAGCACCGGCATCACCTGGGCCAGTGACTCGGTCTGCATCACGAGCGCGTAGGTCGCGGGCGCGATCTTCGGAGCCTGGATGCCCGCAGCTTCGAGCATCAACATCAAGCGCTCCAGGCCGAGGCCGAAACCGATGGCCGGCGCGGGCTGGCCGCCGAGGGTCTCGATCAGCTGGTCGTAACGACCGCCGCCACAGACCGTGCTTTGCGCGCCGAGCAGATCGCTCTTCCACTCGAACACGGTGCGGTTGTAGTAGTCCATGCCGCGCACCAAGCGAGGGTTCACGGTGTAGGCCAGACCGGCCACATCGAGCACCGCACGCACTGCGTCGAAGTGGGCCAGCGACTCGGCGCCCAGGAACGACATCAACACC
>JANONH010000264.1:0-6699 GCA_031420735.1 Methylibium sp. | reverse complement strand
TGGTCGAGCGTGATCTTGAAGGCGACACCGAGCTTCTCGGCCACGCTGCGTGCCTCGGTCATCATGGCCGCGGCGAGTGCGCGCGACGGCGGGAAGCGGCAGATGTCTTCGAGCGTGGCGTGCGTGAGCGCGCTGATCGGGTTGAAGCTGAGGTTGCCCCACAGCTTGACCCAGATCTCGGCGCGGATGTCCTTGCTGATGGGGCTCTTGAAGCCGGCGCGGATCATGGCCTGCGACAGCGCCTCGACGCGCGGACTGCGCGAGCCGTCGGGCTCGCCGAGCGTGAAACGGTTGCCTTCAACGAGCTTCACCAGCCCCGGCTCCAACAACTCGGCGGCCGGGTAGACGATGCTGCCGATCACGCGCGCGGGGTCGATGTGCGCGGCGATGACGCCGCCCGGGTCGACACTTTCCAGGTGCCGGCCTTCGTAAGGCCCGGCGAGCTTGTGGAAGTACCACCACGGCAGGCCGTTGATCATGCTCACAAGCAGGGTGTCGGGGCCGAACAGCGCGGCCAGGCCCGGCAGCAGGTCCTTGACCTGGTGCGCCTTCACGGTAAGCAGCACGGCGTCTTGCGGGCCGGCTTCGGCCGGCTCTTGCACCGCTCGCACATTGCCCGCGTGCTGCTCGCTGCCGTCTTCGAGCCGCACGCGAAAGCCGCGGGCATTGATGACGGTCAGATTTTTGTTGCGGGCGATGAAGCAGACCTCTTCGCCCGCCAGGGCGAGCCGGGTGCCCAGGTAGCCGCCGATGGCACCGGCACCGACGATGGCGATCTTCATGGTGGTTTCCTCGCGCCCTGCACCGGCTCAACCAGGAATCGTCTCACTGGACTTCATGCGGGCCATGACCATGCCCAGCAGCGGCCACAGCAACAGCAGCACGGCGAGCCCGGCGATGCTGGCCACCAGCGGGTTGGCCCAGAAGATGGCGAGGCTGCCCTGAGAGATGAGCATCGACTGACGAAAGCTCGACTCGGCCATGTCGCCCAGCACCAGCGCCAGCACCAGCGGCGCGAGCGGGTACTTGAGCTTCTTGAACAAGTAGCCGAGCACCCCGAACACGAGCATCAGCCAGACGTCGAACATGGAGTTGTTGACGGTGTAGGCGCCGATCGCGCAGATGACGATGATGACCGGCGCGATGACGGAAAACGGAATGCGCAGAATGGACGCCCAAAACGGCACCGTGGTCAGAACGACCACCAGGCCCACCAGGTTGCCGAGGTACATCGAGGCAATGAGGCCCCAGACGAAGTCTTTTTGCTCGATGAAGAGCATGGGCCCGGGTTGCAGCCCCCAAATGAGCAGGCCGCCCAGCAGCACCGCGGCGGTCGGCGAGCCGGGGATGCCCAGGGTGAGCATGGGCAGCAGCGCCGCGGTGCCGGCCGCGTGCGCGGCGGTCTCGGGCGCGATCACGCCTTCGATCTGACCCTTGCCAAAGGACTGCGGATCTTTAGAGACGCGCTGCGCCATGCCGTAGCTCATGAACGATGCGGGCGTCGCACCGCCGGGCGTGATGCCCATCCAGCAGCCGATGGCGGTGGAGCGCAAAAAGGTGAGCCAGTAGCGCGGCAGGGTCTTCCAGGTTTCGATCACCACGCGCGCGTTGATCTTGGCGGACTTGCCCTTGAAGGCGAGGCCTTCTTCCATGGTCAGCAATATCTCGCCGATGCCGAACAGGCCGATGACGGCAATGAGGAAGTTAAAGCCTTTGAGCAGGTCGGTGAAGCCGTAGGTCATGCGCAGCGTGCCAGTCACGCTGTCCAGGCCCACGGCGGCCAGCGCGAAGCCCAGCATCATCGCCGCGATGGTCTTGGCCGGTGGCTCCTTGCTCATGCCCACGAAACTGCAGAAGGTGAGCAACTGCACCGCAAAGAACTCCGCCGGGCCGAACTTAAGCGCAAACCGGGCCAGGAGCGGTGCGAGAAAAGTGATGAGCAAGACCGCGAACAAAGCGCCGACGAAGGACGACGTGAACGCAGCCGTGAGGGCCTGTGCGGCCCGGCCCTGCTGCGCCATCGGGTAGCCGTCGAAGGTGGTCGCCACCGACCACGGCTCGCCCGGAATGTTGAACAAAATCGAGGTGATGGCGCCGCCAAACAGCGCGCCCCAATAAATGCAGCTCAGCATGATGATCGCCGAGGTGGGGTTCATGCTGAAGGTCAGCGGCAGCAGGATCGCAATGCCGTTGGCGCCGCCCAGGCCTGGCAGCACGCCGATCAAGACGCCCAGGGTGATGCCCACCAGCATGAAGAGCAGGTTGGGCCCGGTCATGGCGACGGCAAAGCCGCCCATGAGGTTGTTCAGTTCATCCATGACGCTCTCTCACAAGCCCAGCAAGGCCTCGAGCGGGCCCTTGGGCAGCGCCACCAGGAACCAGCGTTCGAACACCAGAAAGAAAGCCAGCGGCACGCCGATCGACACCGCAGCCGTTGCCGCCCAGCCGTAGCGTCCGTGGCGCCGCATGAAGTAGCCGATGAGCAGGCACGAAGCGACATAGATGCCCAGCAGCCGCACGCCACCCACGTAGACCAGCATCGGCACCAGCACCGACATCACGCTGGCGAGCTGCGAGCGCTGGGCAAAAGTCGGGGCAGCGCGCCGCCAGCCCACGATGGCGCGCAGCAACACGCTGCCGCTCGAAGCCAGCAGCAGCAGCCCCACGTAAAACGGAAAATAACCCGAGCGGGGGCCGTCGTCGGCCCAGTCGATGCCCACGCGCAGGCTGTCGGCAAGGACCAGCAACGCGATCGCCATCAAAAATAGCGCCACGCCCACCTCGGGCCAGCGGGCGCCCACGCTTGCGTCCACTTGCTTGTCGTCGCTCATGCGAACTCCTGCCACGCGACCCGGTTCAGCACGCGGCGCTGAATGAAAAGACAAAAGGCCGGGACGCAGGCCCCGCTGCGGCGCGCTTTATTTGGCGATGAAGCCGGCTTCCTTCATGAGCTCGCGGTGCAACTGCTCGTTGCGACCGAGCCATTCGACGAACGGCTCGCCAGACAGGCTGGTCTGGTTAAAGGCGCCCTTCTCCATGAACTCTTTCCACTCCGGCAATGCCCTAACCTTGGCCAGCAGCTCGACGAAGAACTTGACCTGCTCGGGCGTGACACCCGGGGCCATGAAGATGCCGCGCAGCATGAGGTAGTCGACCGGCAGTCCGGCCGAGGCGCAGGTCGGGATGTCTTGCCACGCCATGGTCGCGGTGAGCTTGGCCTTGTAGGGCATGGCGGCCTTGTCCATGACGCAGAGCGGCCTCAGCTTGCCGGCGCGCCAGTGCGATTCGGCCTCGATCGGGTTGTTGACCGTGGAGTCGATGTGTTGGCCCACGAGTTGCACCGCCACTTCGCCACCGCCCTTGAAGGGGATGTAGGTTATTTTCTTGCCGGCGCTCTTTTCGAGCATGACCGTGATGATCTGGTCTTCTTGCTTGGAGCCGGTGCCGCCCATCTTGAAGGTGTTGGCCGGCTGGGCCTTGACGGCCTCGAGGTAGGACTTGGCGGTTTTGTGCGGCGACTCGGCGTTGACCCACAGCACGAACTGGTCGAGCGCCATCATCGACACCGGCGTCATGTCGCGCCAGTTGAACGGCACGCCGGTGGCCAGGGGCGTGGTGAACAAGTTCGACAGCGTGATGATGATCTTGTGCGGGTTGCCCTTGTCGCCCTTGACGTCGAGAAAGCCCTCCGCACCGGCGCCGCCCGACTTGTTGACGACCACCAACGGCTGCGCCATCAGCTTGTTCTTGGCAACAACGCCCTGGATAAAGCGCGCCATCTGGTCGGCGCCGCCGCCGGTGCCGGCCGGCACGATGAGCTCAACCGGCTTGGCCGGCTCCCAAGCCAGAGCGGGCGCAGCCAGCAAGGCCGCAAAAACAGTCGCGCTCGATGCACGGAGGAACGATGAAAAATTCATGGGGCGTGTTTAAAAAAGGGTGAATCGGAGTCAGTGCAAACCAAGTTTGGCCGCCAGACCGATGCGTTGGAGCTTGCCGGTCGCGCCCTTGGGGATTTCGTCCATGAACAAGATTTTCTTGGGCACCTTGTAGTCGGCCACGCGCTTGGCCACGAACTCCTGGATCTCTCGCTCGGTGGCCACCGAGCCCTCTTTGAGCACCACCACCGCGGCGACTTCTTCGCCGAGCTTGGGATGGGGCATGCCAAAGCACACCGTCTGCGCCACTGCGGGGTGGTCCATCAGGAGTTCGTCGATCTCTCGTGGGCTGATTTTTTCGCCACCGCGGTTGATGATTTCCTTGAGCCTGCCGGTGAGGCTCAGGTAGCCGTCGGCGTCTTGGCTGCCTTGGTCGCCGGTACGAAACCAGCCGTTGGAGTAGCCGTCCTCGTTGGCTTTCGGGTTGTTCTCGTAGCCGGCCGTGACATTGGGGCCACGAATGACGATTTCGCCCACTTCGCCGGCCGCGAGCAGCGCGCCACCCTCGTCCATGATGGCGATTTCTGGCCCGGCCGGTCGGCCCACGGAGCCGGGCTTGCGAGCCAGCGGCGGCAGCGGGTTGCTGGCCATTTGGTGGGTGGCTTCGGTCATGCCGTAGGCTTCAATCAGCGGCGCATCGAAAATCGCTTCGAGCTCGCGTATCACCTGCGGCGGCATCGACGACGACGACGAGCGCAAGAAGCGCAGCGGGTTGCGCGCAATGGTTTCGGCATTGCCCTTGGCCCGCTGCACGATCGCTTGGTGCATGGTGGGCACTGCCGTGTACCAAGTGGGGCGCGCCTCGTCCATCCAGGCAAAGAACTTGAGTGCATTGAAGCCCGGTGTGCAAAACACCGCAGAGCCCGCCGAGATGGGCGCCAGCACCCCGGCGATCAGGCCGTGGATATGGAACAGCGGCATGATGTTGAGGCCCACATCCTTGGCCGTGAACTGCAGCGTACTGCAAATATTGGCGGCCGACGCACACAGGTTGGCGACCGTGAGTGGCACGATCTTGGGCCGGGAGGTGGTGCCAGAGGTGTGCAGCACCATGCCCACATCGCCCGGCTGCGAATAGCCGCCGTTTGCGGCGGCGCCGCAAACGGCCTGGCCGGCGCGCGCCACCAGCCGAAACTCGCCAGCTGCGGCGCCTTCGTCGACCACCAAGTCGACGATGCGAACGCCGAGCTTGACGGCCACCTCGATGGCCGAAGACTCGCTCTTCTGTTCGACGATGAGGACCTTGGACCCCAGGTCCGAAAGATAGAACTCGAACTCTTCGCCACGGTAGGCCGGATTCAGCGGTGCGCTGGTCGTGCCGGCTGCGCAGGCGAGGTAGCACGTCGCCATTTCGGGCCCGTTGCCCAGCACGATGGCAACGCGGTCGTTGCGCCCGACCCCCATGGCATTGAGGCTCTCAACGGAGGAGTCGACGAGCTTGCGCAGGCCGCTGTGGGTGAGCGCACGGCGCCCTGGCGCAGCAATCGCCGCGTTACCCTCGGCACCTGCGGCAAGCAGATTTTTCAAATTCGTTGGCATGGTCTCGACTCGTTTTTACGCCCTGCGGCGCTCACCGCGCGGCGCGAGCGAGCGCTCGGGCCGGTCGCGAAAGTCTACACAACGCTTACATGTTTTTGACTAGGGATTGCGCCGACCACGCATCAGGCGTACGCGAATCGCGACACCGTCAAAATGAGCGTGATCGGTCGCCGGGTCGTGGATCGCACAAGCCGATGCACGGCCAGCGGGCATACCCCTTGCCGCGACTTGCCTTGTGGCCAAAGTGGCCGCTTGAAAGGACAGCACATGAAGTTTCATACCCGCGCGGCCTTCGCCGCAGCGCTCTGTTTGGGCGCAATGTCATCGTTCGCGCGGACGGCTGAGCCTTCGACCGGGGCCTCACCCTCCACTCCTCCGACCCACCCCAGCGAACGCTCGGGGCCAACGACCGCCCCGTCGACTGGGAGCATGAACCAAGGCTCGAGCGAAGCCCCGATGGGCGACAAGAGCATGGGCGGCTCCAAGGCCGAAGCGTTGCAGGCTTGCAAGAACCACACGGGCGCCCAGGCTCGCGACGACTGCATGAAAAAAGCCGAAGCCGACCACGGCCGCGGCGCCGACGGCTCGATGCGCGGCGAAGGCAGCAGCATGAAGCCGGCGAATCCGGATTCATCGAGTGGTTCGATGAAGTAAAGCGTCGCGTCGGGGCCCGCCGCTCATGCATGCGATTTCGGTCAACGAGGCGCCGCTTCGTGAGGCACTGCATGTCATGCACTTGCCGCGGGTCGGCAACGACGTCGCCTCGCGTTGGCGAACTCCGGTACTTCAGCGGCCGTGAGTCCTGCCAGTGCCTGGCACCTCGCCAAGGCAGCGGCGTCGGCCTGGGTGGACGATTACGCCCCCAGCATGGGTGCGGCCCTGGCCTACTACACGTTGTTTTCGGTCGCGCCTCTGCTGTTGATCGTTATCTCAATCGCAGGGCTCGTGTTCGGTACAGAGGCAGCACGCGCTGGGATCTTCGATCAGCTCCAGCAGCTGATGGGCCAAGACCGTGCCCTGGCGATATCGGCCCTACTCGAAAGCGTCGACCGTCCCAAGAGCGGCATCGTTGCGAGCGCGGTGAGCGGCGTTGTGCTGCTGGTGGGCGCCACCTCTGTCTACCAGCAGAAAAATGGGTCCACGGGTAAAGCGTTGCGACGCGTCCGCATGCACACTACATTGCAGTGGACATAGCTTGGAAGAATTGCACTGCCCAAGCGCGGAC
>JANONH010000263.1:0-4886 GCA_031420735.1 Methylibium sp. | reverse complement strand
GAGTCGGAATGGCGGGACACGTTCGCAGCGCTCGTCGATCCTCTGCCAAGGCTGTTTCGCGCGGCCCTTCCGCAAATGATCGATCGCCGAGCCGGAAAGATTTTGGTCATTGGCAGCGCCTCCGCGTTGCGCGGCATGAAGCGCAGCTCCACCTATAGCGCGGCACGCGGTGCGCAACTTGCCTATGTCCAGGCCGTGGGCATTGAAGTGGCGCCGCACAACGTGCAAGTCAATGCAATCGCGCAGAACTTCGTGGAGAACCCCACCTACTTTCCCGCCGAAGTTCAAGCCAATCCTCGCTTCCAAGAAAGACTCAAGCGCGAGGTGCCACTGGGTCGGCTGGTGAGCGCAAAAGAAGACGCGGCGTTCGCCGCCTATCTTTGCAGCGAAGCCGCCAACTGTTTCGTTGGCCAAGTGTTTCCTGTGTGTGGCGGGTGGGTGGCGCGCTAGGCTCCGCCTGGAAATCACCTGGAGGCACTGAAAAGCAGAGGCCCACGCGGTGGGCAACGCGCAGCCCGACCCGAAACCGACGCACCGCGTGCGCATGGTGCCGCGCTGAACTATTTCACCCAGGTATTGAGCTGGATGATCGGCAGCAGCACGGCCAGCACGATCAGCATCACCACCACGCCCATTGCCACGATGAGCAGCGGCTCCAGGATCGTGGCCAGGGCCATGGCGCGGCGCTGCACCTCGGTGCTGAGCTGGTCGGCGGCGCGTTGCAGCATGGCGGGCAATTGCCCGGTCTGTTCGCCCAGCCGGGCGAACATGGACAAGATGCCCGGAAAGCGCTTTTTGCTCGCCAGCGCAGAAGCCAGCGGCGCGCCTTCGCGCACCTGCGTTAGCGCGGCCATGGCGTCGGCGCGCATGGCGCGGTTCGAGAGCGTCTCGGCCGCCGCCTGCAAGGCTTTCAAGATGGGCACGCCGGCCCCCGCCAGCATGGCCAGCGTGCCGGCGAAGCGCGCCGCGTTGTAGCCGCGCGCGAGCCGGCCGATGAGCGGCAGGGTGAGCCAGAAGGCGTCGAAGCGCTCGCGAAACGCTTCGCCCTTGCGCAAGTAGAGCAGCGTGCCCACCGCAGCGGCGATGCCGAGTGCCAGCAGCCAGCCCCAACTGCGCACGAAGGCGCTGAGCGCCAGCATGGCGCTGGTGAGAAACGGCAGAGCGCGCTTGCCGCCGACAAAAACGCTGGCCACCTGCGGCACCACGTAGGTGACGAGAAAGACGACGATCACCACGGCCACCAGCGAGACGATCGCCGGGTAGAGCGCCGCGCCGATGAGCTTGCTCTTGAGTTCCTGGCGTTCCTCGAGGTCGTCGGCCAGCTTGTCGAGCACCACGCCGAGCTGGCCGGTCTGCTCGCCGGCGCCAACCACGGCGCGATAGGTGTCGTCGAACTCGCGCGGCGCGCTGGCCATGGCCCGCGCGAACGGCGAGCCGCCGTTGACTTCGGCGCGCAGGTGAGCGAGCAGCTCGCGCTGGCGCGCGTTGTCGGACTCGTCGGTCAGGGCGGTCAGCGCGCGCTCCAGCGGCAGGCCCGAGACCACCAGGCCGGCGAGCTGGCGGGTCCAGATGGCCAGGCCGGTGCTCGAGAACACGCGACCGCCAAAGCGAAAACTGCCGCCGTGGGCCACCGCCTCCGAGACGACCGCGGACACCTCGAGCGGCACGAGTTGCTGCAGCCGCAACTGCGAGCGTGCTGCGCGCGCGTTGTCGGCTTCGAGCAGGCCGCTGCGGGTCTTGCCGGCGGCGTCGAGGGCTTCAAACCTGTAGGCAGGCATGGGTCAGCGTGGCGCTTGTGCGCGCCCAAGCGAGCCGCAGCCGCCACCGCAGCAGTTACGCAGCGAAACGCTGGCGAACCTCACTCGCGCGTCACCCGCATCAGTTCTTCGAGCGAGGTGATGCCGGGTGCGATGAGGCGCTCGCCGTCTTCGCGCATGGTGCGCATGCCGGCGCGTTCGGCCGTCACGAACAACTGGCTCTCCGCGGCGCGGCTGTGGATCAGGGCCTGGATGGTGGTGTCGGCCACCATCAGCTCGTAGACGCCGGTGCGGCCCTTGTAGCCCGAACTCGCGCAGACCGGGCAGCCCACGGGGTGCCAGCGGCCCTTTTCGTCTTGCGTGCGGCAGGCGGTGCAGAGCTTTCTGACCAGCCGCTGCGCCAGCACGCCCAGCAGCGAGCTGCTGAGTAGGAAGGGCTCGACGCCCATGTCGGTGAGCCGCGTCACGGCGCTCGGCGCGTCGTTGGTGTGCAGGGTGGCAAGCACCAGGTGGCCGGTGAGCGAAGCCTGGATGGCGATCTGCGCGGTCTCGAAGTCGCGGATCTCGCCGATCATGATGACGTCTGGGTCCTGGCGCAGGATGGCGCGCAGCGCGCGTGCGAAATCGAGCTCGATCTTGGCGTTGACCTGGGTCTGGCCGATGCCCGGCAGTTCGTACTCGATCGGGTCTTCGACCGTCAGCACATTGGTGGTGCTGGTGTCCACCTGCCCGAGGCCGGCGTAGAGCGTGGTGGTCTTGCCCGAGCCGGTGGGGCCGGTCACGAGCACGATGCCGTGCGGCTGCAAGATAAGGCGCTTGAAGCGTGTCAGCGTGTCGCCGCTCATGCCCAGCGACTCGAGCGAGAAGCGCGTGCTGTCGCCCTTGTCGAGCAGGCGCAGCACGGCGCGCTCACCGTGCGCCGAGGGCAGGGTGGAGACGCGCACGTCGATCGCACGCCCGCCGATGCGCAGCGAAATGCGGCCGTCTTGCGGCAGGTGTTTCTCGGAGATGTCGAGCTCGGCCATGATCTTGAGGCGCGAGATCAGTGCCGCGTGCAGCGCCTTGTTGGGCTGCACCACCTCACGCAAGGTGCCGTCGACCCGAAAGCGCACTGCCGAGCTGCGCTCGTAGGGCTCGATGTGGATGTCGCTCGCGCCGTCTTTGGCGGCCTGGGTGAGCAGGGCATTGAGCATGCGGATGATGGGCGCGTCGTTGGCGGCTTCCAGCAGGTCGGCCACCGCGGGCAGCTCTTGCATCATGCGCGAGATGTCGACCGCGCTTTCCACTTCGCCCACCACCGCCGCGGCGCTCGATTCGCCGCCGGCGTAGATGGTGGCGATGCGCTGCGCCAGGGTGGCCGGCGCCTCGCGCTCGACCGCGTCGACGCTGTAGAGGCGCATCACTTCGCCCAGCGCCGCGGGCGAAACCGAGTCGCCGGCATAGAGCACGAACTGGCTGCCGGTGTCCTCGAGCAACAGCGTGTTCGCCTTGGCAAAGGCGTAGGGAAGCGGGTGACGGCTGGCCATGGTCGGTGCGGCTACTTGTCCAGTGGCGGCGAGGCGGGCGGCGTGGGGCCCGGCTGGATGGGCGCGCTGTCGGCCCCGGGCGTGCGCAGCGGCGGCAGCACCGGCGCTTCATTGATGGGCAGCAGGGCGCGTGGCTCGGGCTGGGTGTCTCGCTGTTGCGAGCGGATGAGGTCGTAGCGGTCCAGCGAGAGCGTGTTCTGCGCCTCGGGCGTGCGCACCACCACCGGCCGCAGAAACACCATCAGGTTGCTCTTGGTGCGGGTGCGGTTGTCGCTGCGAAACAGCGCACCGATGCCGGGGATGCTGCCCAGTCCCGGCACGCGGCTGCTGTTGTCCTGGAACTGGTCTTGCATCAGGCCGCCGAGCACGAGGATGGCGCCGTCGTCGACCACCACGGTGGATTCGAGCGAGCGCTTGTTGGTCACCAGGCCGGCGGTGGCGTCGGCGACACCCTGCGAGACGTTCTGGTTCACGACGCTCGAGACCTCTTGGTAGATCACCATGCGCACGGCACCGTTTTCGCCGATCTGCGGCTTGACGCGCAGGGTGATGCCGACGTCCTTGCGCTCGATGGTCTGAAAGGGGTTGGTGGCACCCGTGCCGCCGCCGGTGTTGGTGAAGGAGCCGGTCACGAAGGGCACGTTCTGGCCCACCACGATCTTGGCTTCTTCGTTGTCCAGGGTCACCAGGTTGGGCGTGGAGAGAATGTTGCCGTCGGCATTGGTTTGCAGAAAGCGCGCGAGTGCGGCCAGCGTGTAGACGCCGCCGTAATTGCGGATCAGGCCGATGTTGAGGCCGGCCGAGGGCAGCGTGCCGGTGCCGCCGCCGGTGCCCGAGCTGCGGCCAGCCGCGGCGATGGCCAGGTTGACGATGTTGTTGCCGCCGGTGCCGAAGTTGGTGCCGCCGACCAGCCCGGTCTTGTCGCCTTCCTTGCCGATGAGGCCTTGCCATTGAAAGCCGATGTCGGCCGCCTTGGTGGCATTGACCTCGACGATCATGGTTTCGACGTAAACCTGGGCGCGGCGCGAGTCGAGCGAGTCGATCACCGAGCGCAACTGCCGGTACAGCGGCTCGGCGGCGGTGATGATGAGCGAGTTGGTGGCCGGGTCGGCCTGAATGAAGCCGCCGGTCTGCGGCGCTGCGGCCGCGCTGACCGGGCTGGTGGTCTGCACCGAAGCCTGGTTGGCGCCCTGGGCGCCGCCCATGGCGCCGGACAGCCCGCCGGCTGCCTGGGCGCCAGACGCAGCAGCTCCGCCGCCGGCACCGCCGGCACCGCCGGCACCGCGCGAGTCGGCCGCGAAGGCCGCGCGCAGCACCTGCGCCAGACGCGCGGCGTCGGCGTTCTTGAGGTAAACCACGTAGATGTTGCTGCCGCCGACGCCGCCCACGCCCGGCTGGTCGAGCTTGGCCACGAGCGAGCGCAACTGCGCCAGGCGGGCCGGGTTGCCGGCGCGCACCAGCTGCGAGTTGGTGCGCGTGTCCGCCAGCACCGACATGCCGCCGGCCGCGGCCGCGCCCGGCGGCTGGCCGGGTATGCCACCACCACCACCATCCGAAAGGCGCTGCACCACCGCCACCATGTCCGAGGCGATGGCGTGCTTGA
>JANONH010000262.1:0-3951 GCA_031420735.1 Methylibium sp. | reverse complement strand
GCCGGGGTGGGCGCGCCGCTGCGCCCGGGCTTCGGCCAGCGCTTCATGCAGGGTCTGGCCGAGTACGAACTGCCGCCCGAGCAGCGCGATGGCGCGCGCCGCTGCGGCGACCACCGCTTGGGCGCCCAGGCGGCGCAAAAGTCCGCTTGGCGCTTCGCCCTGCGGCAGGAACTTGCTCGACAGCGCGAGCACGCTCGCCGACAAGCCGGCCAAATGCCGCGGCGCGGCGCCCTCGGCCTGCGCGGCGTGGCCCGCCACGAAGTCGGCGCGCCCGAGCTGGTCGGCCGTGAGCGCAATCGCCGTTTCGGCGTCGGGCACCCGCAGCAGCGCTTCGGCCAGCCGCATCAGGGCCAGGCCTTCGGCGCTCGAGATGGGAAAGTCGCGCAACAAGGACTCCAGCGCCCAAAACGGCGCGGGCTCGTCGCGCACCGCGCGCACCCAAGGCCGCGCGCGCTCGGCCGCCGCCGCCCAGTCGAGCTTGCCGCAGAGGGCCTCGAGGTGCAAAGCCACCACGGCGGTCTCCTCGCGCAAAGGAGACGGCAGCCGGGCCAGGGCGGTTGCGGGCGGCTGCGGTCCTGCGGGCGCTGAAATGGGGTGCCTCCGGTCAAAGGTGCGCGGCCGGCAGCCGCTGCTGGCGCTGCTGGCCGCACGCCAGCGAGCTTAAGCCGAGTCTTGGGGCAGCGATTGCGGCCGGGCTTCTGCAGGCGCGCGCGGCGACGGCAAAATGCGCGCACGCCGTGCTCGCTTTGCACGTCGCTTGTGTCGCTTGTGTCGCTTGCGCCGTTTGTGTCGCTTGTGTCGCCTGTTATTAGGGTCAATCCGCAAAGGCCGCGCCGAGCCGATGCTTACAGTGCCAGTCCTTGCCCAACCGCCCCGCATGAGCGACTACATCCTCGAGACGCGCGAACTCACCAAGGAGTTCAAGGGCTTCACCGCCGTGGACCGCGTGACGCTGCAAGTGCAGCGCGGCCACATCCACGCCCTGATCGGCCCCAACGGCGCCGGCAAGACGACCTGCTTCAACCTGCTGACGAAGTTTCTCGCGCCGACGCGCGGCAGCATCGTCTTCAACGGCCACGACATCACCGGCGAGAGCCCAGCGCGCATCGCCCGGCGCGGCGTCATCCGCTCGTTCCAGATCTCGGCCGTGTTCCCGCACCTGAGCGTGCTCGAGAACGTGCGCATCGGCCTGCAGCGCTTCACCGGCACCTCGTTTCATTTCTGGAAAGGCCTGGCCGGCCTGCGCGCCCTCGACGCCCGCGCGCTGGAGCTGCTGGAACTGGTCGACCTGCGCGAGGCGGCACGCCTGCAGGCCGCCGAGCTGCCCTATGGCCGCAAGCGCGCGCTGGAGATCGCCACCACGCTGGCCATGTCGCCCGAACTGATGCTGCTCGACGAGCCGACCCAGGGCATGGGCCACGAAGACGTGGAGCGCGTCACCCTGCTGATCAAGCGCGTGGCCGAGGGCCGCACGGTGCTGATGGTGGAGCACAACATGCGGGTGGTGGCGCGTATTGCCGACCGCATCACGGTGCTGGCGCGTGGCGCCGTGCTCGCCGAAGGCGACTACGACAGCGTCTCGCGCCACCCGGCGGTGCTCGAAGCCTACATGGGCAGCGAGGCCAGCGAGTTGCAAGGCGCGCACTGAACGCCGCCGCCTTCAGCCGCCCCCGCCCCCGCCCCGCAGCGCGCACCAGCAACGCAAAACCGTGACCGCATGACTGCCGCCATCGAGATCCGTGATCTGCACGCCTGGTACGGCGAGAGCCACATCCTGCACGGCGTGAACCTGTCGGTGCCGCGCGGCGCGGTGGTCACGCTGCTCGGCCGCAACGGCGCCGGGCGCACCACCTTGCTGCGCGCCATCATGGGCCTGGTGGGCTCGCGCACCGGCTGCGTCGTGGTGCACGGCCAGGAGACGATCGCCTGGCCGACGCACCGCATCGCGCACCTGGGCCTGGGCTACTGCCCCGAAGAGCGCGGCATCTTCGCCTCGCTCAGCACCGAAGAGAACCTGCGCCTGCCGCCACGCCTGGGCGCCGGCCGTGGCCAGGCCATGACCGAGGCGCAGATCTACGCCATGTTTCCCAACCTCGCCGAGCGCAAGTCGAGCCAGGGCACGCGGCTCTCCGGCGGCGAGCAGCAAATGCTCGCCGTGGCGCGCATCTTGCGCACCGGCGCCGACATCCTGCTGCTCGACGAAATCTCCGAAGGCCTGGCGCCGGTGATCGTGCAGGCGTTGGCGCGCACCATCACGCAGCTCAAGGCCCAGGGCTTCACCATCCTCATGGTCGAGCAGAATTTCCGTTTCGCCGCCAAGCTCGCCGACCACTTTCATGTCATCGAACACGGCCAGGTGGCGCTGTCCTTCCCGGCCGCGGAGCTGGCGGCGCGCCAGGCCGAGCTCGACGAACTGCTCGGCGTCTGAACGCATGCATGCGAGCCTCCGCCCGCCCCCGCATCGAGCGCCCGCGTTGGTGGCCGCGTTCGTGGCCGCTGGGCACGCTCTGAACATCCGCCCGACCGTCTAAGCCCATCTTCCACTCAAAGGAAACCCGATGTTTTATCTATCCAAGCCCATCGCCACGGCCGCCCTGGCCCTAAGTGCCGCTTTCGGCCTGGTCACGCCCGCGGCGGCCCAGATCTCGGGCGACGTCGTCAAGATCGGCCTCATCACCGACATGTCGGGCATTTACTCCGACATCGACGGCGCGGGCGGCGTGGAGGCGATCCGCATGGCCATCGCCGATTTCAACAAAGGCAGGGTCGCGGGCAAGAAGATCGAGCTGCTCTACGCCGACCACCAGAACAAGGCCGACGTCGCCGCCAGCAAGGCGCGCGAATGGTTCGACACGCAGGGCCTGGACCTCCTCATCGCCGGCACCAACTCCGGCGCGTCACTGGCCATGGTCAAGGTCGCGGCCGAGAAAAAGAAGCCCATCATCGTCATCGGCGGCGGCACGGCGCGGGTCAGCAACGAAGACTGCACGCCCTACTCCATCCACTACGCCTACGACACGGTCGCCGTGGCCAGGGGCACCGGCAGCGCCGTCACCAAGGCGGGTGGCAAGACCTGGTACTTTCTCTCGGCCGACTACGCCTTCGGGCAGTCATTGCAGGCCGACACCACGGCCGTCGTCACCAAGGCGGGCGGCCAGGTGCTCGGCAGCGTGAGGCATCCGTTGGCGACCAACGACTTCTCCTCCTTCTTGCTCCAGGCGCAGGCGAGCAAGGCGCAGATCCTGGGGCTGGCCAACGCCGGCGGCGACACCATCAACGCCATCAAGGCGGCCAACGAGTTCGGCATCACCAAGACCATGAAGCTCGCGGGCCTGCTGATGTTCATCAACGACATCCACGCGCTTGGCCTGCCGCTCACGCAGGGCATGTACATGACCGACAGCTGGTACTGGAACCAGAGCCCCGAGGCGCGCGCCTGGAGCCGGCGTTTCTTCGAGAAACTCAAGCGCATGCCCTCGTCCATCCAGGCGGCCGACTACTCGGCGGCCACGCACTTCCTCAAGGCGGTGGAGGCCGCCAAGACCGACGACGCCGACAAGGTGATGGCGCAAATGAAGGCCATGCCGGTGGACGACTTCTACGCCAAGGGCACGATCCGCAAAGAAGACGGCCGCGGCATCCACGACATGGTCTTGCTGCAGGTCAAGACGCCAAAGGAGTCGACCGAACCCTGGGACTACTTCAAGGTGGTCGAGCACATTCCCGGCGAGCAGGCCTTCACCAAGCTGGCCGACAGCAAATGCCCGCTGGTGAAGAAGTGAACGCAGGCCACGAGCGCACGCGCTTGGCGCAGGCCCGCCCCGGCGCCGGGCTCGCTCGGGTTCGCACGCTGCGTCGGCTCGGCGCCGCCGCCGAGGCGCCTCGCCTGCCATGACCGAAATCTTCGGCATACCGCTGTCGGCTTTTCTGAGCCAACTGCTGCTCGGCCTG
>JANONH010000261.1:0-2398 GCA_031420735.1 Methylibium sp. | reverse complement strand
TGTTCACCGCAAATGCTTCGTTGGTGCGTTCGGTCGCGGGACGGCTGACCGAACTGGCTCACGCTGGTGTCTGCGATGCGCTCGTCAGGTTGCTGCGGGACGGCGAGGGTGGTTGAACTCGCATCGTCGTAAAGCTCGAAGAACTCCTGTGCGCCAGCACGCTCAGCGCACCACGAGCACCGGCGTGCGGCTGTTGGCCAGCACGGCGGTCACCACCGAGCCCAGCACCATATTGGCCAGCGCCGAGTGGCCGCGCGAGCCCATGACCACCAGTTCGTAGCCGCCCGAGCCGGCACGCGCCGAAATCTCGGCCGGCGGGTGGCCGGTGCACCAGCTCGATTGCGTCTCGATGCCGGCGTGCGCGAGCGTCTCGCGCGCGGGCTTCAGGGCGATTTCGGCTGCATCGGCGTAATAGGACTGCAGCGCCTCGGGGGCGAGGTAGCGCGCCGCATGGGGCGGGATTGTCGGCACCGCGGTGATCAGCGTGACGTCGGCTTTTGCGCCCAGCAGCTCGCGGTGCTTCACCACGAAGTCGAGCACGCGCGGCATGAAAGCGCTGCTGTCGACGGGAATGAGCATCTTCATCGAAACCTCTTCTGGTTCAAGGGAATGGCCCGAGCTACGGGCCGCGCCAGCCTCGGCTGGGCAGGGCTGCATGCTACTCATTCTGCCCAGGCCCGCGGCGCCGGCCTTGTGCAAGGTCAAACCGCGCCGTGGGGTAGACCCAGGTGCAGCACGATATGCCGCACATCGTGCTCGGCGGGCCGCGACGCGTCGGCGACGAAGCCGCAGTCGCGCGCCAGGTCGAACATGGCGGCGTTGTCGCGCAGCACCATGCCCACCAGGCGCTGCAGGCCCTGCGCGCGCGCATAGCGCACCATTTTCTCGAGCAGCAAGTAGCCGAGGCCTGCGCCCTTGAGATCGGAGCGCACGATGACGGCGAACTCAGCCTCGGTGTTGTCGGGGTCCGAGACGGCGCGCACCGTGCCCAGGGTTTCGGTGCTGCCGTCGGCGCTGCGGCGCTCGGCGATGAAGGCCATCTCGCGCGCATAGTCGATCTGCGTGAGCCGCGCCAGCTCGCTGCGCGGCAACTCGCGCCGTGTGTAGAACACGCGCATGCGAATGTCCTCGGGCGCAAGCCGCTCGAGAAAGGCGCGGTGCTGCGCCTCGTCTTCCGGGCGTATCGGGCGCAGCAGCAGGGGCTCGCCCCGCCAGGGCAGCGTCTCGGCCAGGGCGTCGGGGTAGGGCCGGATCGCAAAGCGCTCGGCGCCAGCCGCCCGCTCGCTCGAGACGCGCACGCGCGCGTCGAGCGCCAGCACACCGGCGTCGTCGGCCAGCAGGGGGTTGATGTCGAGCTCGGCCAATTCGGGCAGGTCGGCGAGCATGCACGACACCGCCACGAGCACCTCGGTCACCGCGTCGATGCGCGCCGCGGGGCGGCCGCGGTAGCCGGCGAGCAGCCGCGCCACGCGCGTGCGCGAAACCAGCTCGCGCGCCAGCGCCTCGTTCAGCGGCGGCAGCGCGACCGCACGGTCGCCCACCACTTCGACCGCCACACCGCCCTGCCCGAACAGCAGCACCGGGCCGAACACCGAGTCGATGCTGGCGCCGACGATCAGCTCTTCGGCGCGCGGCCGCTCGGCCATCGCCTGCACGCTGAAGGCCTCGAGCCGCGCCGCCGGCAGGGCCGTGCGCAGGCGCGCGAGCATGGTGCTCACCGCTTCGCGCAGCTCGGCGTCGTTGCGCAGGCCCAGGCGCACGCCGCCGAGGTCGCTCTTGTGCAGCACGTCGGGCGACATGATCTTGAGCGCCACCGGGTAGCCGATCTTGCCCGCGGCCGCAGCAGCCGCGTCGGCGTCGGCCGCCACGACGAGCGTGGGCACGGTCGGCACGCCGTAGGCCTGCAGCAGCGCCCCGACTTCAGACTCGTCGAGCCACTGCCGCCCTGCCGCCAGAACGCCGGCAACGACGGCGCGCGCGCGCGCCACATCCGGCGCGGCCCGCTGCGCCGTGGCCGCGGGCGCCTGTAGCAACTGTTCCTGGTTGCGGCGGTAGGTCTGCAGCATGGAGAAGGCGCGCACCGCGTCTTCGGGTGTGGCGTAGTCGGCCACGCTCGCAGCGCGGAAAATGCCGCGCGCCTCGGCCACCGCGGCGTCGCCGAGCCAGCAGCCCATGACGCGGTCCTGCGCGCCCGCAGCCAGCGGTGCGCAGGCGCGCGCGATGTCCGCACTCGCGACGATGGCGGTGGGCGCGTGCATGAACAGCAGCGCGCCGGCGCGCGGCTCGGCGAGCAGCGCGGCGAGCGTGGCGGTGTAGCGCTCGACCGGCGCGTCGCCGATCAGGTCGATCGGGTTGCCGTGCGACCAGGTCGCGGGCAGCACCGCGTCGAGCCGCGCCA
>JANONH010000260.1:0-2859 GCA_031420735.1 Methylibium sp. | reverse complement strand
CATCCAGCATTTGCAAAGCGGCACCAGCACACCGGTGCGTCACTGGGTCGAAGTGCTCGACGAGGCGCTGGTGGGTTGAACCGCGGCCAGTGCCGCCGCCCACGTATCCTTGCCCCATGTACAAAGAGTTCTTCGGCCTCGAGAAAGAGCCGTTCTCCATAGCACCCGACCCGCGCTACCTGTTCATGAGCGAGCGCCACCGCGAAGCGCTCGCCCACCTGCTCTACGGCGTGGGCGGCGGCGGCGGCTTCGTGCTCCTCACGGGCGAAATCGGCGCCGGCAAGACGACGGTCTGCCGCTGCTTTCTCGAGCAGGTCCCCAAGCGCTGCAACGTCGCCTACATCTTCAACCCCAAGCTCACCGTGGCCGAGTTGCTGAAATCGGTGTGCGACGAATTCCGCATTCCCTACGAGCACCGCGGACCGGGCGCGCCGACGGTCAAGGACCACCTCGACCCGCTCAACAAGTTTCTGCTCGAGACGCACGCGGTCGGGCAGAACAACGTGCTCATCATCGACGAGGCACAAAACCTCTCGGCCGATGTGCTTGAACAACTGCGCCTGCTCACCAACCTCGAGACCAGCGAGCGCAAGCTGCTGCAGATCGTGCTGATCGGGCAGCCCGAACTGCGCACCATGCTGGCGCGCCCCGAGCTCGAGCAACTCGCGCAGCGCGTGATCGCCCGCTTTCACCTCGAAGCGCTGTCGGAGCCCGAGACGGTGCGCTACATCCGCCACCGGCTGGCCGTGGCGGGCATAACCGGCGGCCACCCGTTCGAGCGCGCCGCGATGCGGCGCGTGCACCACTGGTCGCGCGGCGTGCCGCGGCGCATCAACCTCCTGTGCGACCGCGCCTTGCTCGGCGCCTATGCCTCGGGCCAGGGCGAGATCGGCGTGGAGATCGTCGACAAGGCCGCGCGCGAAGTGTTCGATCAGGCCGCACCGGCCGCGCCGGCGCGCGGCGGGCGCCAGCGCATGGCGCTGGTGGGCCTGGCCACCGCCCTGGCCGGCGGGCTGCTCGGCGCGCTGTTCACATCGGGCGAGCGCGGCGCCGCGGACAGCTCGGCCAAGGCGACGGCGGGCGCCCCGACCGCCTTGGCCGCGGCCACCGGCGCGAGTGCGGCCCTGGCGGCCAACACGCCGGCTGCAACGGCGGCCAGCGCGGCGCTGCCGCCCGTCACGGCGACGACCACCACCGATCTGAAGGCCGAGTTCGGCTCGCTGCTGGAAGACGAGCGTCAGGCCTGGCAGCAACTCGCGGGGCTCTGGAAGCTCGACCTCGGCGAGGACGCCGACCCGTGCCGGCTGGCACAGCGCCAGCAGGTGCAGTGCTTTCGCAGCCAGACCACGCTCGCGCTCATCCGCCAGCTTGACCGGCCCGGCATCGTGAGCCTGCACGACGGCCAGGGGCGCACCGTCCACGCACTGCTCACCGGCCTGCAGGGCGCGAACGCCACCTTGCAGAGCGGTGAGTCGACCCTGGAGGTGCCGCTCGCGGCGCTCGCCACGGTGTGGCGCGGCGAGTTCTCGACCCTCTGGCGCGCACCGCAGGGCTGGCGCAACGACCTGCTCGACGGCAGCTCGGCGGCTGTGGCGCAGTGGCTTTCGACCCAGCTCGCGCGTGCCCAGGGGCAGCCCATGCCCGGCCCGAACGACGCCACCGCAAGTGCCCTGCGTTCGCGTGTCGCCGCCTTCCAGCTCGCCCAGGGGCTGCAGCCCGACGGTCTGGTCGGCCCCATGACGCTGATGCAGCTCAACCGCGCCAGCGGTGTGGACGAACCGCGCCTGCAAGCCCAGAGGTAGCCCGCCCCATGTCCTACATCCTCGACGCCCTGCGCAGGGCCGACTCCGAGCGCGAGCGCGGCGCCGTCCCGGGCCTGCATGCGCAGCCCGGGGCCGAAAGTCCCGACCCGACCGCAGCAGCCGACGGCGTGGTCACCATCCCGCTGGTCTGGGTGGTGGTGGCGATGGCGCTGCTGCTGGTGGCGGTGCTCGCCTGGCAGACGCTCGCGCCGACCGACGATGCGGGCGACGCGGCTCGGGCGGGCGCTGGCGAGCGGCCGCCCGCCAGCGCCGCAACACCGCGCGTGGTGTCGCCAGCACCGGCCGAGACCGCGCGGCGCTGGCCGGCAACGACATCGGCATCAGCATCAGCATCAGCATCAGCATCAGCAGCGGCGCCACCGACGCTCTTCGGGGCGGCCTCGCCTGCGGCAAAACTGCCGCCGCTGTCCTTGCCGGCCATCCCGGCCCCGCCGCTGCAGGCCGCTGCGCCAGCGCGCGTTGCACCGGGCGCCGCGCCGCTGCTTTCGGCGGCACCTTCGGCGCCGGCTCGCAGCACTGCGGCGGGCGTCAGCGCCGAGGCGCGTCTCGCGGCGCCGGCCGAATTGCCACCAGAAATCCAGCGGCAACTGCCCAAGCTCGTGATCGGCGGCTCGGTCTATTCGTCGCAGCCGGCGGGGCGCTTCGTCGTCATCAACGGCCAGGTGTTTCATGAAGGCGACAAGCCGGCCAATGATCTGGTGCTCGAGCAGATTGGCCTGAAATCGGCGGTGCTCAACTTCAAGGGACACCGCTACGAGATCGTGTACTAAAGCCGCCATGCCGAAACCTGTGTGCTCCGCGTCCTACAAACCCTCGCGGCGCAGGCTGGCAGCCAGTTTTGCCCGGCGCTGGGAAAGTTGGTCATCGGTCGGGCGCCGCAGCATGTCGCGCGGCTTGGCAGGCCGACCTCAAAGGACTCGAGCATATGAACAGCGACCAAGTGAAGGGCCGAGTGGAACGGGCCAAGGGCAAGATCAAGGAAGCGGCCGGGAAAGTCAGCGACAACCAGCGCCTCAAATCCGAAGGCAAGGTCGAC
>JANONH010000259.1:0-6585 GCA_031420735.1 Methylibium sp. | reverse complement strand
CCAGCGTCGATTACGCCGCGCTGCGCCGCCTGATCGACTGGCACATCGCCGAAGGCACCGACTGCATCGGCGTGGTCGGCACGACCGGCGAGTCGCCCACGGTGAGCCCCGAGGAGCACTGCGAGATCATCCGCGTGTCGGTGGAACACGCCGCCGGGCGCGTGCCCGTCATGGCCGGTGCCGGCGCCAACTCCACGCGCGAGGCGATCGAGCTCAGCCGTTATGCCCAGCAGGTGGGCGCCGACTGCAGCCTGCAGGTCGTGCCCTACTACAACAAGCCCACGCAGGAGGGCCAGTACCGGCACTTCCGCGCCATCGCCGAAGCGGTCGACCTGCCCATGGTGCTCTACAACGTGCCGGGTCGCACGGTGGCCGATCTGCTGCCCGAGACGGCCCTGCGGCTGGCCCAGGTGCCGGGCATCGTGGGCATCAAAGAGGCCACCGGCAACATGGAACGCGCGGCCTGGCTGATCCGCGAAGCCCCCAAGGGCTTTGCCGTTTATTCCGGCGACGACGCCAGCGCCATCGCCCTCATGCTGCTCGGCGGCCACGGCAACGTGAGCGTGACGGCCAATGTGGCACCGCGCGCCATGCACGAGCTGTGCGTCGCCGCGCGCGCGGGCGATGTACGGCGCGCCACCGAAATCCACATGCGGCTGCTGCCGCTGCACCGGCATCTGTTTTGCGAACCCAACCCGATCCCCGTCAAGTGGGCGCTGGGCCGCATGGGGCGCGCTGGCGCCACCTTGCGCCTGCCTCTGGTCGAGCTGAGCGAGGCGCAGCAGCCGGTCGTGCTGCAGGCCCTGCGCGACGCCGGCGTGCTGTGACGGCGACGCCTCGCGCAGGCAGAGCGCCGGCATCCGTTTTACCCACAGGCCGCACCTGCGGCCCGGCATCGACCGACCTCCGGAGAACCCCCTCGTGAGCCAACGACTTTCAATCCACGCTCGACTGTTTGGCCTGGCGCTCTGCGGCAGCCTGGTGGCCTGCACTTCGGTCAACACCATGCTCGAAGGCGACAAGGTCGACTACAAGTCGAGCGCTTCGCGCTCGGTCTCGCTCGACGTGCCGCCCGACCTGACCCAGCTCTCGCGCGACACGCGCTATCAAAGCGGCAGCGGCGCCATCAGCGCCTCGGCCATGCAGGCGCCGCCGGGCGTTGCGTTAGCGCAGGCCGCAGCCTCCGCGCCCTCGAGCCTCGCGCCCAACCGCCTGGGCGAAGTGCGGCTCGAGCGCGCGGGCAGCCAGCGCTGGCTGGTGACGCAGCAGACGCCCGAACAACTGTGGCCGCAGTTGCTGGCGTTCTGGCAGGAGCGCGGCTTCAAGCTCGAAACCGAGCAGCGCGAAACCGGCCTGATGGAAACCAACTGGAACGAGAACCGCGCCAAGCTGCCGCAGGACTTGATCCGCCGCACCATCGGCCGCGTGTTCGACAGCGTCTACGACACCGGCGAGCGCGACCTGTTTCGCACCCGCCTCGAGCGCGGCGCCGATGGCACCGAGATCTACATCAGCCACCGCGGCATGGTCGAGGTGGTGAGCGGCGGCGCGCTCAAGGACAGCACCGTCTGGCAACCGCGGCCGGCCGACCCCGAACTCGAGGCGCTCATGCTGTCGCGCCTGATGGCCAAGCTCGGCGGGAAGCAAGAGCAGGAGAAGCTGGCGGCGGCAGCGGCGACCTCGGCCGCTGCGCTGCCGCAGGCCGGTGCGGCCACGCCGGTGGCGAGCCGCGCACGCCTGCTCGGCGGCGCGCCCGGCAGCGGCTTGCAAATCGACGACGCCTTCGACCGCGCATGGCGGCGCGTCGGCCTGGCGCTCGACCGCAGTGGCTTCACCGTGGAAGACCGCGACCGCGCCCAGGGCCTCTATTACGTGCGCTACGTCGACCCGGCGCAAGGCAGCGGCAAATCCGAAGCCGGCTTCTTCAGCAAGCTGTTCGGTGGCGGCAAGCAAACCACGCCGGGAAGCCTCGCGCGCTACCGCATCGCGGTCAAGGGTCAGCCCGAATCGACCACGCTCGTGACGGTACAAAACAGCCAGGGCGCACCCGAAACCAGCGATGCCGCCCAGCGCATTCTCGAACTGCTCGTGACCGATCTTCGGTGAACCCGACGGTCGATGCGCGGCCACCGTTCGAGCGGCCGCGCGCCCGTCTCGCCGCTCGGCCATGATGCGGTTTTGCAGCCTCGGCAGCGGCAGCACGGGCAATGCCACGCTGGTCGAGGCTGTCGTTGGCGAGCGCACCACGCGGCTGCTCATCGACTGCGGCTTTACCCGCAAAGTGCTCGATGCGCGGCTGGCACGCCTTGGCCTGCTGGCCTCGCAACTCGACGCACTCTTCATCACCCATGAGCATGGCGACCACGTCGGCTGCGCGCTCGGCCTGTCGCAGCGCCACGCCATTCCGCTGTGGACGAGCCGCGGTACTTGGCACGCGCTCGGCGCGCCACGGCCCGGGGATGGGCTGCTTGGTTTAGCGCGCGACGGCCAGGCGATCGAGATCGGCGACTTGCTGCTCGCGCCCTACACCGTTCCGCACGATGCCGCCGAGCCGCTGCAGTTGTGCGTGACCGACGGCCGCTCGCGCCTGGGCGTGCTCACCGACGCTGGCTGCGCCACCCCGCACATGGTCGCCGCCTTGCAGGCTTGCGATGCTCTCGTTTTGGAGTGCAACCACGACCGCGCCATGCTCCAAGCCTCGAGCTACCCGGCCAGCTTGAAGGCCCGCGTGGGCGGTCGCCTGGGCCACCTCGCCAACGACAGCGCCGCGCAGGTGCTCGGTGCATGCAAGCACGCCCGACTGCGGCACGTGGTGGCGGCCCACCTCAGCTTGCAGAACAACCAGCCCGCGCTGGCCGCAGGCGCACTTGCCCAAGCGCTCGGCACCACGGCCGAAGATATCGTGGTGGCCAGCGCGAACGACGGTTTTCGCTGGCTCGACCTGCACTGAAAACGCGAGAGGCGATCGCCCGAGCGGGGGGCTTGCTCGCGCACCGAATGCCGGCACCGAGCCACCAGGTCGGCGCGCGGCGCCCAGCAAAAAGCCGCCCCGAGGGGCGGCTTTTTGCTTCAACCGACTGCGGCGCCGCCGGGGCGGCACCGCAGTGATTTACTTGGACGCGGCCGAAGCGGCAGCGGCAGCGGCGTCGGCCGCACCGGCAGCGGCGCTCGCGCCAGCATCGGCGGAAGGAGTGGTCATCGCGGGCGCGGACGCCGGCGTCGTGATGGTGGTGTTCGTGGTGGTGGAAGTAGACGCGGGCGCGTCTTCCTTCTTGCCGCAAGCGGTGAGGGCGGCGGCGGCAACCAGGGTGGCCAGCAGGAGAGTCGTTTTCATTGTCGGTTCCTATTCGTGGGGGTCAGGTGAATCGGTGGGTACACGGATAACGCCAAGTCAAGCGCCAATTTCCGAGAAGACTGAGGAAGTTGGAGCACTCCGCGCCTAACCGCAGATTGTAAACGGAGCCTAGTGCATACCCTCACAGACCTCGATGCGTGACTTGAAAACTCCCTTCGGCTCGTTGTGAAAGCGCATCAAGCTCGCACCGGCCGGGTCATTTGAGCGTGCGGCGCATGTTGCGAAAGGCAGTCGACCGCCTACCTCACGCGGTTCAGCGGCTCAGCGGCTCAACACCTCCGGGTCGACGCAGTCCGCGGCGCCGCCTTGCGCCGAAGGGACGTAGAGGCGTCCGCCGCAGGCTGGCTCGTCCCAGGGCATGAAACGCAGCGCCACCGCGACGACGGCGGCGACCACCAGCGCGCCAAGCAGCCACCACCAGCGCCGCAAGCCGCGGTGCGGTGGCTGCTCGTCATGGCGGGCATGGCCGAAGAGGTCGAGCGGCTCGCCGCCGAGCAAGGGCGCCGGCAGGATGTTGGGCTCGAGATCGCGCCACGCCGCTTCTTCCACCTCGGGCGGCGGGCGGGCGGGAGGCGCCCGCCCCGGCGGGCGTGGCGCGCCGGCATCAAAAGGGGGTGGCAAGGGCGGCACGCACCAATGATGCCCTTGCGCGGTGCGGGCGCGCAATGGCCGCTTGCGCCTGCTGTCGCGGGGCACCGCACTGGCGCGCCCTGCGCCACGTCCGCAGAGGATGCCAGGCCGCTGGGCAGGGCCAGCACCGGTAGCCGGCGCCGCTCACGGCCCGCGATGCCGTCGAGCCCAGCACGGACGCGGCCGCTACACCAAGCAGGCAGCACGACGCGGCATGCCATGACCGCTGCAAAGGCGCAGTGTGGGCACGTCTTTTGCCTACCGGTTGGGTTGATCTCCGAGCGTACGGTGAGCCATTAGCGCGGCTCCCCCAGACGAGCACCCACCCATGCAGCACAGCGGCTCCACGATTCACCTGACCGCGACCGACTCGGTCAACCCCGATGGCTCGCGCCGCAGCGACCTGATCCGGCGCCATTGCGCCAAGGGCATGGCGGTGGAATTGCGGGTGCGAGACGCACCAGAGAGTGGCGTGGTGGCGTGCGTGCGGGTGCCGCGGCTGTTTGGCCTGCTCGGCTCGCGGCTGGCGCCGATCGGCAACCTGCCTGAAGATCACGACCACACACTGGCGCGCCGCCTGACGCGCGGCCACCGCATCGCGGGCATGGTGGTGAGCGTGGCGCCGGCCAACGGCGATGGCAAAAAAAGCCGCGTTGGCATCTCGGTGAGCTATGCCGACTTTCCGCCCTCGCGTTGACACTTGCGGCTCGATTTAAGCGGGCGGGGCCGGCGTCGCTCCCATGGCAGCACCGAAAGCGGTGCCAACCGCGAAGCCGCCGCCTACGATGAAGGTCCAGGACGCGCCGAACAGGTCCCACACCACGCTGGCAGCAGCACCGCAACGCCGCTGGCGAGCTTGAAGCAGCCGAAGACGGTGCCACGCAGGTCGGGCGGCGGCGGGCTCAAGCGCTGCGCACTCGCGTGGGCAAACGCCACATCCACAGCGCGACCAGCGCGCACACCCCGCCCGGCACCCAGCGCTCCGGCGAGCCGAGCCACCACCAAGCGAGCAGCGAGCCAAGCGCCATGGAGAACGTCGCGATGCGCTTGACAGCCAGCGAGACCGCGCGGTGGGCACGCCAGTCGCGCAGCGGCGGGCCGAACTGCGGGTGCGCGAGCAGCCAGCGCTCGCAGCGCTCGCAGCCGCGCGAAAAACACATCAGGGCAAGCAGCATGAACGGCACCGTCGGCAGCAATGGCACGAACGCGCCCACCACGCCGAGCGCTGCGGCGATCACGCCGGCCGCAAACCAGAGCCCACGGCGCGCGCGTTCGGCAAGGTGGGACGGACGGCTTGGCTCGGGCATGCCGCATTGTGGCGAGGCGCCCGCGGCGGCGTGCCGACTCTTCGTCCAGGAAAGCTCTTTTGCCGCCACCGGGAGCACGGCGTTGTTTCGCGAGCACCGCCCGGGCGTGATCGTCGGCGACATCGGCCTACGGTCTCGAGGCCAGGGCCGCTGGGCACGAGTGCTTATACAAGCCGCGCCTCGGCGATTTCGCGCAGCGCCTGCTCGAAGGCTTCGACCGGTTGCCCGCCCTGGATCAGGTGGCGCTCGTCGATCACCACGGCCGGCACGGCATGAATGCCCAGGCCCTGCCAGTGCGCCTCGGCCTCCCGCACTTCGGCCGCATGCGCGTCGCCAGCGAGCAGCTCGCGCGCGCGCTCGGCGGGCAAGCCGACTCGCTCGCACAGGCGCACCAGGACGTCGGCATCGCTCGGATCCTCGCCGTGCTGAAAGTAGGCCACGAGCAGCGCCTGCTTGAGCGCGAGCTGCTGGGCCGGCCCCTCGAGGCCGGCCCAGTGCAAGAGTCGATGCGCGTCGAAGGTGTTGAAGACGCGGCGGCGCTTTCCCGGCGGGAAGTCGAAGCCGACCGCGAGACCGCGCTCGCGCAGATGCGCCTGGTTGCTCTCGAGCTGCGCGGGCGTGAGCTGGTACTTGCGCGACAGGTGCTCGTCGATGTCTTGGCCCTGCCGGGGCATGGTGGGGTTGAGCTCGAAAGGCTGGAAATGCAACTCGGCCTGCAGCGTGCCGCGCAGCCGCTCGAGCGCCTGCAGCAACGCAGCGAGGCCCACCGCGCACCACGGGCAAGACACATCGGAGACGAAGTCGATTCTCATCGGCGCGATTCTCCGCGATGGAATCGTCTGCCACTGGACGAGGCCGGCTGCGCCCGCGTGCTTGCGAAGGCGCGAGCGGCGTTTCGGCGGCATGCGCGCCTGTTTGGCGAACTGGCGGCGCCAGCGGCCCCCGGCTGGTGCAGGCGCCGCTGGGTGACACCGCCGCCCAGCGACCTCAGGCCTTCTTGGCCCAGGCGCTGCACCAACCCTTGCCGGCGACCTGCTTGCCGGCAAACAGCACACAGCCGGCGCTCGCGTCGCTGAGCTTGCCTTGGTAGAGCATGCAGTTGTTGCAGGCCTGTCCGGCGGCGTACTTCGGGAACTTGGCCTTGTCGACCTTGCTGGCGTCGGCCACGTAGCCCAGAGGTAGCGCCGCGGGGTCTTTCTCCGAAAGCATCGGCAGGTCCGCGCTCAGCGCGACACCGCCGGACAGCAGCCCGACTCCGGCGATCGACACCTTCTGGATGAATTGGCGACGTGG
>JANONH010000258.1:0-7508 GCA_031420735.1 Methylibium sp. | reverse complement strand
ATCCCCACCGCCAGGACGCCGCGGATGAAAAGGCCGCGGGCCGGGGCGGAGGCGACGGCATCCACCGAACACCCCACGCCCGAGCGCACGATGACGGTGCCGAGCAGCGAGAGCGAAAACGCCAGGATGGCCAGTAGGGCGGTCCACATCTTGAAGCCGCCACGCTTCTCAGTCACGGCCAGCGAATGAATAAGGGCGGTGCCCACCAGCCACGGCATGAAGGAAGCGTTCTCCACCGGGTCCCAGAACCACCAGCCGCCCCAGCCCAACTCGTAGTAGGCCCAGAAGCTGCCCAGAGCGATGCCCAGGGTAAGAAAGCACCAGGCCGCAGTGGTCCAGGGGCGCGACCAGCGTGCCCAGGTGGCGTCGAGGCGGCCCGACAGCAGGGCCGAGATGGCGAACGCGAAGGCGACCACGAAGCCCACGTAGCCCATGTAGAGCATGGGCGGGTGAATGATCATGCCGGCGTCCTGCAGCAGCGGGTTGAGGTCCTTGCCGTCGGCGGCGGCCGGCAGCAGGCGCTCGAAGGGGTTGCTGGTGAGCAGCGTAAAAAGCAGGAAGCCGCAACTCACGAGGCCCATGACGCCGAGCACGCGTGCCACCGTCTGCTCGTCGAGCGACTTCGAGAAGGTGGCCACCGCCAGCGTCCAGCCGGCCAGGACGAGCGACCACAGCAGGATCGAGCCTTCATGGTTGCCCCAAACGGCGGTAATGCGAAACGCCAGCGGCAGGGTCGAGTTGGAATGCTGGGCCGCCAGCAACACCGAGAAATCGTTGTCGATGAAGGCCCAGGTGAGGCAGGCGTAAGCGATGGCGACGAACAGAAACTGCCCGCGCGCCGAAGGCCGCGCCAGGCTCATCCAGGCCGAGTCGCCGCGCGCGGCACCCCACAGCGGCAGCACGCTCTGCGCCAGCGCCATGGCCAGCGCGAGGATGAGCGCGAAATGTCCGAGTTCGACGATCATTGGGCGCTCCCCTTGGCGGCGGTGGTGTCGGCCTGCGCCGGCAACTTGCCGCTTTTTTGCGCCCGCGCCAGCGCTTCGGCGGCTTCGGGCGGCATGTAGTTTTCGTCGTGCTTGGCGAGCACCTGCTCGGCGCGGAACACGCCGTCGGGGCCGAGTTTGCCTTGCGCCACCACGCCCTTGCCCTCACGAAACAGGTCGGGCAGCAGGCCGGTGTAGACCACGGGTGTCGTTTGCGCCAGGTCGGTGACCGCAAAGCGCACGGTGAGCGACTGCGTGTCGCGCTGCAGGCTGCCTTCTTCGACCAGGCCGCCGAGGCGGAAACTGCGTTCGCGCGGCGCTTCGTTGGCCGCCACCTGGGTGGGGCTGAAGAAGAACACCAGGTTGCTTTGAAAGGCGTTAAGCACCAAGGCCGCCGCCGCGCCAAGGGTGGCCAGGCCGCCGACGATGGCCAGTCCGCGTTTGGTGCGGGGCTTCATGCGGACTCCCCTTCCCACTGAGCAGTGGCCGCCTCGCGCCGGGCGGCGGCGCGGCGCAGTGCCAGTTGCGCGACCTCGGCCGCCAGGCACAGTGCCACCATGCCAAACGAGCCCCACACATAAAGGCCGTAGCCGCCCATGGCGAAGAAGTCGGCCGCATTGACCCAGTTCATGCTCTCTCCAAGGCCCGCCGGGCCCAATCGGTGTGTTGTTCGCGCTCGAGGATGGTGAGGCGCAGACGCGCCAAGCTCACTGCGATGCAGTAACACCAGAATGCCAGCGCCATGACCAGCATGCCCAGCAGCATGGTCGCGGCCATGCTCGGCGCGCGCGTGAGACTGATAGACGCGCCCTGGTGCAGCGTGTTCCACCACTGCACCGAAAAATAAATGATCGGCACGTTGACCACGCCGACGATCACCAGCAGCGCCGCCGCGCGGTCGGCCCGGCGCGGGTCTTCGATCGCGGCGTGCAGGGCCATGAAGCCGATGTAGAGAAACAGCAGGATCAGCTCCGACGTCAGCCGGGCATCCCACACCCACCAGGCACCCCAGGTCGGCTTGCCCCACAGCGCGCCGGTCCACAGCGCCAGAAAGGTCATGAGCGCGCCGGTGGGCGCCAGCGCGGTGGCGAACATGGAGGCCAGGCGCGCATTGAACACCAGGCCGACCGCAGCCCAGGCGGCCATCGCGACGTAGATCACCATCGACATCCAGGCTGCGGGCACATGCACGAAGATGATGCGATAGGCCTCGCCCTGCTGCGCGTCGGTGGGCGCGACGAGCAGACCGACCACGAGGCCGGCCACCCCGAGCATTAGCGCGAGCGCACCGAACCACGGAATGGCGGCGCCCGCCAGCGGATAGAAGCGCTGGGGCGCGGCGTACTTGAACCAGTTTGTGGATTCGGGCATGGCGGCGAATTGGCCAGGTATTTTCGTCGATCTTTCAGAGGGTGTGAATTAAACCAGTGTGTCCGAGCGGGGCGCGGGGTTGCGCGCAATCAAGGCGCAAAGCACAGCCGTAGCTCGGGCTACGGCGAGCATTTGCAACGCCGAGTGGGCGCGATCTGGCGACACGAGCGGGCATGTCGGATTGGTTCACACCCTCGTCAGTCCAGGGCGATGCGCAGGGCCACGGCGGCGACCCAGGGCGAGAGAAAAAGCGCAATCGGCAACATGGCACCCAGCAGGGAGAAGTGCCCGCCAAACCCCAGGCCGGCGGCGCTTGCCTCCACCGCGCCGGTGCCGAAGATCAACACGGGCACGTAGAGCGGCAAGATGAGCAGCGAGAGCAGCACGCCGGCGCCGCGCACGCCGACGGTCAGGGCTGCACCGATGGCGCCGATGAGGCTGAGCAAGGGCGTGCCGAGCAGCAGCGAGCCGAGCAACACGAGGCTCGCCTCGAACGACAGGCCGAACTGCAGAGCCAGCAGCGGCGACATCAGCGCCAGCATCAGCCCCGAGACAACCCAATGGGCGGCGATCTTGCCCAGCACCAAAAGCGGCAGCGGCGAGCCGGCGAGCAGCAGTTGTTCGAGCGTGCCGTCGCGGTGGTCGTCGGCGAACAGACGGTCCAGCGAAAGCATCGACGCCAGCAGCGCGGCAACCCACACGACGCCGGGCGCGATGCTGCGCAGCAATTGCGGCTCGGGCCCAATGCCCAGCGGAAACAGGCTCACCACGATGACGAAGAAAAACAGCGCCGCGGCGGTGTCGCTGCGACGTCGCAGCGACACGCGCAGGTCGCGCGCGAACACCGTGCCCACGGCGCGCAGCACGTTGACTGCCGGGCGCGGCGAGCCCGTCGCACCCGGGGAGGCGACGGCGTTCAAAGATCCACCACGCGCTGCGCGAGTGTGGCTGGCAGCGCGACGGCTTGGTGGCTCGTCAACACGACGATGCCGCCGCGCCCGAGGTGCCCGGCGACGTGACCGAGCAGCCAGGCGCAGGCGTCGGTGTCGAGCGCATTGAAGGGCTCGTCGAGCACCCAGAGCGGCGCGTTCGCGGCAAGCACCAGCCGGGCCAGGCCGGCACGTCGGCGCTGGCCTTGCGAGAGGATGCGTGCCGGCACGTGCTCGCGCCCGCGCAAGCCGGCCGCCGCCAGCGCAGCCAGCGCTTCATGGCGCTGCGTGGCGTGCCCGGCGAGGGCACACGCGGCCTGCAGGTTTTCGAGTGCGGAGAGCTCGTCTTTCAGCGCTGCGGCATGACCGAGGTAGACGAGCTGGAGCGCGTACTCCTCGCGCAGCGTGGCAATGTGCTGGCCGCGCCAGCGCACCTCGCCGCGGGTGGGCGTGAGCAGGCCGCAGACGATGCGCAGCAGACTGGTCTTGCCGGCGCCATTGGCGCCTTGCACGCGCAGCAACTCGCCGGGCTGCGCGGCGAGGCAGAGGCCGCTGAAGAGCGTGCGGCGACCGCGCACCAGGCAGAGATCGTGCAGGACCAGCGCCGCGGCGAAGTCGGCCGCAGAGTCGTTGGAGGCGCCCTGCGGCCCGGCAGACCCCGGCGTGGGCACCCCGGTCGGGCTGGCAAGCGAAGCCGTCGTCGTCGGGGGCGTCGGGGCGTGGCGCGAGCCGGTATCCATGATGTGCATCAGCGATGGTCGAGCGCGGCGCAAGCCGCCTGGCGACAGCCGGCGTGGGCGCGGCGAAGTGCGGATTGTGGCGGCTCCCGCGGGCGGGCAGGGCGTGCGCCGCGCCGCGGTGACGGCATGATGCCCACGCATCCGCCCACGCATGGGCGGCTCCCGGCCGACGCCTGCGCGAGCCGGCCACCGCCCGGCCTGCGCTATGGTGAAGGCATGAAGCCCGCCTTGCACGCCGCGCCCGCCAGCACACGCCACGACCGGCTCGACGCCTTGCGCGGCGTGGCCATCGTCTGGATGGCCGCCTTCCACTTCATGTTCGACCTCGCGCACCTGCGCTTCATTGCCGCCGATTTCTACCGCGACCCGTTCTGGACCGTGCAGCGCACCTGCATCGTGAGCCTGTTCCTCTTTTGCGCCGGCTTCGGCCAAGCGGTGGCTTTTGAGCAGCGCCAGAGTTGGCCGCGGTTCTGGCGGCGCTGGCTGCAGCTCGCGGGCTGCGCGCTGCTGGTGAGCGCAGGCAGCGCGCTCGTGTTCCCGCAAAGCTGGATCAGCTTTGGCGTGCTGCACGGCATTGCCTTGATGCTGCTGGTGTGTCGCGCCACGGCCGGTTGGGGGCGCTGGCTGTGGCCGCTCGGTCTGCTGGCGATCGCTCTGCCGAGCCTCATTGCTCATCCCTTCTTCGACACGCGTCTCACCAACTGGGTGGGCCTCGTCACCAGAAAGCCGGTGACCGAAGATTACGTGCCGCTGCTGCCGTGGTTGGGCGTCATGTGGTGGGGCCTGGCCGCTGGCCGTTGGGTGAGCGTGCAGCGGCCGGCCTGGCTGGCCGGCGCCTTGGCGTGGCCTCTTGCGCCACTCGCCGCACTGGGTCGCTGGAGCCTGTCGTTCTACATGCTGCACCAACCGGTGCTGCTGGGCCTGCTGCTGGCCTGGCGCACGTTCGCCAATGCGGCCGCCGCTGCATGAACGCGCGGCGCTCACCGCGGCGCGGCATCGCCGCGCTTAAGAACAAGCGTCTCGCAGGGCGTGAAAAAGCGCCCCGCAGGGCGCTCTCGAGGGTGTGGGCGTGCGGCCCTGAACCGGCTCAGTTGAACTTGTAGTCGGTCTTGGCTTTGGCCTTGAGCTCGTCGCGGAAAGTCTGCACTTTCTGCTGCGCCAGGCGCTGCTCGATCTGCGGCTTGACTTCTTCGAAGGGCGGGAACTGGGCGTCGCGCACGTCGTCGAGCTTGAGGATGTGAAAGCCGAACTGGCTCTTGACCGGCTCGTCGGTCATGCCGCCCTTTTGCAGCTTCATCATCGCCTGCGAAAACTCGGGCACATAGCTGCCCGGGGCCGCCCAGTCGAGCTCGCCGCCCTTGGTGGCCGAGCCGGGGTCCTTGCTCGATTTCTTGGCCGCTTCCTCGAAGCTCGCGCCGCCCTTGAGCTGTGCGGTCAGCGCCTTGGCCTCGTCTTCCTTCTCGACCAGGATATGGCGCACCTTGTATTCCTTGTCGCCGGCCTGGGCCTTGAATTTTTCGTACTCGGCCTTCATGTCGGCGTCGGTGACCGGGTTCTTCTTTTGGTAATCGGCAAACAGCTCGCGGATGAGGATGCTCTGGCGCGCCAACTCCATTTGCGCCTTGTATTCGGCCGTGGCAGCAACGCCGCGTTTTTCGGCCGCTTGCACGAAGATCTCGCGCAGCACCACTTCGTCCTTGACCTGGCGTTCGGTTTCCGGGGGCAGGGCCTGCCCCTGGCTCTGGGCCTGCTTGGTCACCTGCGAGAGCAGCGCGTCGGCGCGAGCTTTTGGCACCGGCTTGCCGTTGACCACGGCGATGTTCTGCGCCGCGGCCGGGCCGGACGCGAGCAGGGCGGCAGCAAGGGCCAAGAGGGAGGCGCGGGCAGCGAGTTTGATCGGCTTCATAGGGGTCGGCGTGAGGGCTTGCGGGTTGCGAAAAGCCGGCTGCGGCAGCGCCGCGGCCAGCTGGGAAATGCGTTTTGGGGGGCTGGTGCAAGCAAGGGTCAGGGCCGCAACGGCTTGGCGCAAGGGGCTGCCGAGGGGGAGTCTTCGGCGGGCGTCAGGGCGACCAGTGCCAGGGCGTGGATGCCGCTCTTCATGTACGAGCCCAAGGCATCATACACAAGGCGATGCCGTGCCACGCGAGCCAAACCCGTGAAGCGGTCGCTGACGATGCGCACCGAAAAATGGCGACCTTCTCGCGCGCCGGCATGGCCCGCGTGCAGGTGGCTGTCGTCGCTGACCACCAGCGCAAGCGGCGCGAAGGCGCCCCGCAAAACGGCATCCACATCGGTGGCCTCGATGAGCGCGAAGGCGTTCATTCAGTCTCGTCTTCGGCTTTGATGTGGCGGCTCAGGTAGACGCCCTGCGCCAAGGTGAACAGCAGCATGAGGCCGACACCGCCGAACAACTTGAAGTCGACCCAGATGTCGGTGGAGAAGGTGTAGGCGACATACAGATTGGCCAGCCCCATGAGGGCGAAGAAGCCGATCCACATGAAATTAAGGTTGCGCCACACCGCGGCGGGCAGTTGCAGCTGGTTGCCCATCATGGCCTGCAACAGGTTCTTCTTGAAGAGGGCCTGGCTCAGCCAGAAGGCCGTGCCCATGACCCAATAGAGCATGCTCGGTTTCCACTTGATGAAGGTCTCGTTGTGGAACCAGACCGTGGCGCCGCCGAGCACCGTAACGAGCCCCAGGCTCACCCACAGCATGGTGTCGACCTTGCGCCCGCGCAGCACCAACCAGGCGATCTGCGCAAAGGTGGCGACGATCACCACCAGCGTGGCCAGCAGCACCGGTGCCTCATTGGCCCCCACCGTGCCGCCCGACACCAAAAATCCGAAGCGCTCGCTTGCGAACGCAGCAGCGTCCTCGGGCCGGCCCTGCGCCAGCTTGAAGACCAGGAAGAACAGCAGAATGGGCAGGAAGTCGAGCAGGATTTTCATTGTGCAATCTGGGCGCTGACGCTGGCGCTGACGGTGCGGGCCTGGAGGCCCCAAGGCCCGGATTGTGCGGGGGCCGCGCGCTTGCCGGTTCAGGGCTCGGGTTTAAAGGCGAGCGAGGCAGAGTTGATGCAGAAGCGTTCGCCCGTCGGCTGCGGGCCGTCGTCGAACACATGGCCCAGGTGGGCGCCGCAGCTCTTGCAACGCACCTCGACTCGCACCATGCCGTGCTGGCGGTCGACCACGCGCTCCACGATGCCTGCCTCCAACGCCTCTGAATAGCTCGGCCAGCCGCAGCCGGCGTCGAACTTGGTGGTCGAGCCGAACAGCGGCTCGCCACAGCACACGCAGGCGTAGGTGCCGCGCTCCCAGTGGTCCCAGTACTTGCCACTGAAGGCATGCTCGGTCGCGGCATGGCGGGTCACCTCGAACTGCATGGAGTCGAGCCGCGTTTTCCATTCGGCTTCGGTCTTGGCGACTTTGCGCTCGGGATCGGGGGTCTTGCTCATGATGAACAGGAAATCTCCAGATGTCGTGCCC
>JANONH010000257.1:0-5634 GCA_031420735.1 Methylibium sp. | reverse complement strand
AGCCGGTTAAAAAGGGCCTGCACCGCGTCTTCGGTCGGCGGCTCGCCGGGGCGCATCATGCGGTAGATGGCCACGCGCGCTGCCAACTCATCGGCCGTCTCGTCGGCGGCGAGCGTCTGCGAGATGTAGCCGCCCATGTCGAGCTCGTTGGTATAGAGCGCCTGAATATCCTTCAAGCCCGCCACCCGCAGCTTCTTGAGCAGAGCCTCGGTCAGCTCGTCGTTCGCCTTGGCCACGATTTCGCCCGTCTCGGCATCGACCATGTTCTTCGCGAGAACGCGGCCGACCAAGAAGTCTTCGGGCACCGAAACAAACGTGGTGCCGGACTGCTCGAGCGTGCGTGTGTGGCGCGCAGTGATGCGCTTGTCTTTCTCGATGACGACGGCGCCGGCTTTGTCGGTGATGTCGAAGCGCGCGATTTCGCCGCGCAGGCGATCGGCCACGAACTCCATCTGTGCGCCCGAATCCATCAGGCGGAAGTTGTCGAACACGAAGAAGTTGGCGAGGATCTGCTCGGGCGAAAGGCCGATGGCCTTGAGCAGGATCGTCACCGGCATCTTGCGTCGGCGGTCCACGCGGAAGTAGAGGATGTCCTTCGGGTCGAACTCGAAGTCCAGCCATGAGCCGCGGTAGGGAATGATGCGCGCGGAGAACAGCAGCTTGCCCGAGCTGTGGGTCTTGCCCTTGTCGTGCTCGAAGAACACGCCGGGCGAGCGGTGCAACTGCGACACGATGACACGCTCGGTGCCGTTGACGATGAAGGAGCCGTAGTCGGTCATGAGCGGCACTTCGCCCATGTAGACCTCCTGCTCCTTGATCTCGCGCACCACCTTCGACTGCGAGGTCGAGGTCTCGCGGTCATAGATGATCATCTGAAGCTTGGCACGCACTGCCGCGGCGTAGGTGAGGCCGCGCTGCTGGCACTCGCGCGTGTCGAACGCGGGCTTGGCCATGTTGAACTCGATGTACTTCATCTCCACGAACCCGTTGTGCGAGACGATCGGGAAGGCGGACAGGAAGGCGGCTTGCAGCCCCTCGGGTTTGCGCTTTTGCGGCGGGACGTCCTTTTGAAGGAAGGCGACGTAGGAATCCTTCTGCATCGTCAGCAGATAAGGAACGTCGAGCACGTTCTCGCGCTTGCCGAAACTCTTTCGGATGCGCTTACGCTCGGTGAAGCTGTAGGGGGTTGCTTGCGCCATTGATCACTCCGTGTCGAATCAGCTTTGCCCGATCTAGGCATGCTCGTTCGGCGACTGGCGTTACGGGACTCGCGCCCGATGCTTGGTGGCTGGCCACTACCAGCCGCTGGCGGACAACCGGGGCATTGCACCCCAGTCCGACCAAACCGGTTCTCTGCAGTCGGTTCAGAGAACACTTGGAAAACTCTGCCAGAGAGTCTTTCAAGTGGTCACAGACCCCCCGAAAGGGCGCCCATTGTCGTTGGCGACTCTTTCGCTTGCATTTCAAGGGCTTTTCGACTAAGAAAAGCCGGCTGCGCGCCGGGTCGGGTGCCAAACGCCACCCGTAACCCGGCTCGCTGAAGCAATTACTTGACCTGCGCCTTGGCGCCGGCGTCGGTCAGCTTCTTGGCTGCCGCATCGGCGTCTGCCTTCGGGATGCCTTCCTTCACGGCCTTGGGCGAACCGTCGACCAAGTCCTTGGCTTCCTTCAAGCCCAGGCCGGTGAGTTCGCGCACGGCCTTGATGACCTGCACCTTGCTGGCGCCCGCCTCCAGAAGCATGACCGTGAATTCGGTCTGCTCTTCCACGACCGGTGCCGCAGCGCCAGCGCCGCCGGCCGGAGCCGACATCGCGGCGGCCGACACGCCGAACTTGGTTTCAATCGCCTTCACGAGCTCGTTGAGGTCCATGACCGACATGCTGTCGAGAGCGGTCAAGAATGCGTCTTTGTCGAATGCCATTTTGTGTTCCTTAGCTAATAGCCAGATGGGGTTGAGTTCGCTGGGTTTGGTCGATCAGGCCGCCGCGGGGGCGGCGTCGGGGGCGGCTTCAGGGGCGACTTCAGGTGCCGCCACCTCGGGCGCCGCTGCCGCTGCTTCTTCGGCGACCGGGGCCGCCGCCGCTGCGGCTTGGTCAGCAGCAGTCGCCGCCTCTGCCGCACTGGCTGTGCGCTGCTCCGAAATTGCCGCCAGCACCCGCGCAATGCGCGAGATCGGCGACATCATCAGACCCAGCAACTGAGCCAGCAGCACTTCCTTGCTGGGAATCGCCGCGAGCGCTTTCACGCCCTCGGCGTCAAGCGCCTTGCCGGCATAGACGCCGGCCTTCACGACCAGTTTGTCGTTGCCCTTGGCAAAGTCCGCGATGACTTTGGCCGCTGCCACAGCGTCTTCAGAGAAGCCGTAGATCAACGGACCGGCCATGCTCTCGGTGGCCACTTCAAACGGCGTGCCCTTGACGGCGCGGCGAGCCAGGGTGTTCTTCAGTACATGAAGATAGACGCCCTTGTCGCGCGCCTGCTTGCGCAGCGCGTTGAAGTGTTCCACCGTGAGTCCGCGGTACTCGGCCAGGGCCAGCGTTTGCGACTTGCCCACCTGGGCAGCCACGTCGGCGACGACGGCTTTTTTCTCGTTGCGATTCAGACTCAAGGTCCACTCCTTAAAAACGCGGCGAGCCTCACAGGACGCTCGCCACACCCTTCATCAGCGACCTCTGTCCGGGACCGCCACCGACGAATTGCTTCGTCGGCAACCGAACCCCATCCAGCGGGATCGCCATCTGCGTTGGCTTCGAGGCCCGGGGCGCTCCTCCAAAGAGGAACGATCCGGGCCTGTCGCTTAAGCGGCTCGCGCCGCACCAACGGTCTTTGACGGCCCGCGCCGGCTCGCCTCTCTCGAGCCAAGCCGCCACAGCCCACCAAGCTTTCATGGCCGCGCGCCAAACACCCGCGCGGCCCACTCTCTTCTCAAGTACCGATCGTTCAGCCGCCCGCTTGGGCGTTGATCGATGCCAGGTCGACGCGAACGCCGATGCCCATGGTTGACGACACCGCCACTTTGCGCAGGTAGATGCCTTTGCTCGAAGCGGGCTTGGACTTGTTAAGCGCTTCGATCAACGCTTGCAGATTGCCCTTCAACTTGTCGTCGTCAAAGGAACGACGGCCCAGCGTCGCATGCACGATGCCGGCTTTGTCGACCCGGTACTGCACTTGGCCGGCCTTGGCGTTGCGCACAGCCTGTGCCACATCGGGCGTCACGGTGCCGACCTTCGGGTTGGGCATCAGGCCGCGCGGGCCGAGGATCTGCCCCAAGGTGCCGACCACGCGCATGGTGTCGGGCGAGGCGATCACCACATCGAAGTTCAGAATGCCGGCCTTCACTTGCTCGGCCAGGTCTTCCATGCCGACGATGTCGGCGCCCGCGGCGCGCGCTTCATCGGCCTTGGCCCCTTGCGCAAACACCGCCACGCGCTTGGTCTTGCCGGTGCCGTTGGGCAACACGACGGCACCGCGCACCACCTGGTCGGATTTTTTGGCGTCGATGCCGAGCTGGACGGCCACGTCGATGGATTCGTCGAACTTTGCGGTGGCGCAGCCCTTGACGAGCTTGAAGGCGTCGTCGATGAGATAGAGCTTGAGGCTGTCGACCTTGCCGGCGACGGCTTTTTGGCGTTTGGTGAGCTTGGCCATGTCAGAGTCCCTCCACCGTGATGCCCATCGAGCGGGCTGAACCGGCGATCGTGCGAACCGCAGCGTCCAGGTCGGCCGCCGTGAGGTCCTTGAGCTTGGCCTTGGCGATTTCTTCCACCTGGGCGCGAGTGATCTTGCCCACCTTGTCGGTATGGGGCTTGGCCGAACCTTTGTCGAGCTTGGCCGCCTTTTTGAGCAAGACGGTCGCGGGTGGCGTCTTGAGGATGAAAGTAAAACTCTTGTCCGCAAACGCGGTGATCACCACCGGCAACACCAGCCCCGGCTCCATGCCCTGGGTCTGCGCGTTAAACGCCTTGCAGAACTCCATGATGTTGAGCCCGCGCTGGCCCAGTGCGGGGCCGATGGGCGGCGAGGGGTTGGCCTTGCCGGCTGGAACTTGCAGCTTGATGAAGCCGACTATCTTCTTGGCCATGACTTTTCTCTTTTCCTTGAACCTGCCGCGCGCCAACGGGGGCGAAAGACCGGTCGAGTGCTAACGCCAAGGACTGAATACCTTGGCTCCTCAGGCCGGTGTCACGTCACCGGCAGCAACGAGAGGCGTTCGCGGCCAGGGGCGCCGCAAGCCCGCCTCCGGGGCTCGTCAGGTTTTCTCGACCTCGTGGAAATCAAGCTCGACCGGTGTGGAGCGGCCGAAAATCGTGACCGAAACGCGCACCTTGGATTTGTCGTAGTTCACGTCTTCGATCGCGCCGTTGAAGTCGGTAAACGGGCCTTCTTTTATGCGCACCAGCTCACCCACTTCCCACTCGACCTTGGGCTTGGGCTTCTCGATGCCTTCTTGCATCTGGTGCACGATCTTCACCACCTCGGCTTCCGAGATGGGGGCCGGGCGGTTCTTGGCGCCGCCCACGAAGCCGGTGACCTTGGAGGTGTGCTTGACAAGGTGCCACGAGTCGTCATCCATCAGCATCTCGACCAGCACGTAGCCGGGGAAGAAGCGCCGCTGCGTCACGGCCTTCTTGCCGTTCTTCATCTCCACCACTTCTTCGGTGGGCACGAGGATGCGGCCGAACTTGTCTTGCATGGCGGCGCGGTCGATGCGCTCGCGCAGGTTGCGCTCGACGGCCTTTTCCATGCCGGAATAAGCGTGCACCACGTACCAGCGCAGCGGGTTCGCCGGCTGCGCTTCGTTCGTGGGGAGAGTCTCGACTTCGCTCATTTCAGAACCTCGTTTACCGCGCGATCAGCGCTTCCAACCCAGGATCAGGTTGAAGATGGCCCATTCCAAGGTCTTGTCGGTCGCCCACAGGAAGAGGGCCATCACGAACACGAATGCAAAGACATACCCCGTCATCTGCGTGGCTTCCTTGCGCGTGGGCCACACGACTTTCTTCAGCTCGCGCACCGAGTCGCGACCAAAAGCAACCAGGGCCTTGCCCGGCTCGGCCGTGAAGAACACCGCCACTGCCGCCGCGAGCAGCGCCAGCAGCGCGATCACGCGCAGCCACAGGTCCTGCTTGCCCAGCAGGTAAAAGGTCACCACCGCGCCCACCAACAACAGCACGGCCGCAGCCAGCTTGGCTTTGTCAGCGCCGGTGGAGACGGTTTCAACGGTCGGAGTCGACATGGTGTTTGATTACGAAAACTGAACTGTTTTACCGGCACGCCTTGGAGCGGCAAGGCCCGCCGGTGCCTGTTGGCGCCTGCGGGCCGTGGAGCGAAACGCGATGGACTCCGGGTCACATGACAAAAAAACCGTAGCCGTCCTGCGTGGCAGGGGCAGAGGGAATCGAACCCCCAACCTCCGGTTTTGGAGACCGGCGCTCTGCCAATTGAGCTATGCCCCTACGCAAACCTCTTGTCGCTGGCGTCCGATGCGGACATTCACTCGAGAATTTTCGCCACCACGCCGGCGCCGACGGTCCTGCCGCCTTCGCGGATTGCAAAGCGCAGGCCCTCTTCCATGGCGATGGGGTTGATGAGCTTGACGGTGATGCTCACGTTGTCGCCGGGCATGACCATCTC
>JANONH010000256.1:0-2028 GCA_031420735.1 Methylibium sp. | reverse complement strand
CGGGCCAGCATGTCTTCGATGCGCTTGTGCGCGGCGTCGCGGCCGGTGAGCAGCTTGCCGCTGAGCAGCAGGGTGTCGCCGGGCTTCCACGACGCCACCTCCTCGCGGCTGAGCCGGTCGAGGTCGACCTGGCGCGAGCGCTGGTAGTCGGGCGCCCACTTGACGTCGGGCCACAGGTCCAGCGGCGGCGGCTCGAGGTAGGCGGGGCCCGAACCGTCGAGCACGAAATGCGCATGCCGTGTGGCGGCGCAATTGGGGATCATCGCCACCGGCTTGCTCGCCGCGTGGGTGGGGAACATGGCGATCTTCACGTCAAGCACGGTGGTGAGGCCGCCCAGGCCCTGCGCGCCGATGCCCAGCGCGTTGATCTTGTCGGCCAGTTCGATGCGCAAGGCCTCGGTCGGGTTCTGTGGCCCGCGCGTGCGCAACTCGTGCAGGTCGATGTCGTCCATGAGCACTTCTTTGGCCATGAGCATGGCCTTCTCGGCCGTGCCGCCGATGCCGATGCCCAGCATGCCCGGCGGGCACCAGCCCGCGCCCATGGTCGGCACGGTCTTCAACACCCAGTCGACCAGCGAGTCGCTTGGGTTGAGCATGACGAACTTGCTCTTGTTCTCCGAGCCGCCGCCCTTGGCTGCGACCTGCACGTCCACCGCGCCGCCTGGCACCAGCTTCATGTGCACCACCGCGGGCGTGTTGTCGCCGGTGTTCTTGCGGGCGAAGTGTGGGTCGGCCACGATCGAGGCGCGCAGCTTGTTCGAGGGCTCCAGGTAGCCGCGCCGCACGCCTTCGTCGACCGCCTCTTCGATGGAGCCGGGAAAGCCCTCGAAGCGCACGTCCATGCCGATCTTCAGGAACACGTTGACGATGCCGGTGTCCTGGCAGATGGGGCGGTGCCCTTCGGCGCACATCTTCGAATTGGTGAGGATCTGCGCAATGGCATCCTTGGCGGCCGGGCTCTGTTCTTGCTCGTAGGCCCGGGCCAAATGGGTGATGTAATCGCGCGGGTGGTAGTAGCTAATGAACTGCAGCGCCGCGCCGATGCTTTCGACGAAGTCTGCGTAGGCAATGCGGGTGGTCATGGATCCGGTGCTTCGTGATGTGAGGCGCTGAGCAACGCGCCGGGGCCGGCGGGCGCCGAGTGCATTCGGTGGCAGCATTTTACGAAAGCAGCAGGAGGTTCCGGGTGATCCGTGTCGTGCGTAGTTTCATCGCCTCGGAGTCGGCCGGCGGAGTGGTGCTGGCCGTGGCGGCGCTGGCCGCCCTGATCGTGAGCAACTCGGCTCTCGCATCGCTCTACGAGCAGTTCGTTCGAATGCCCGGCGAGTTGCGCGTGGGCGACTGGCTGCACCTGGAAAAGCCGCTCGCGATCTGGGTCAACGACCTGTGGATGGCGGTGTTTTTCCTTCTCGTGGGCCTGGAGATCAAACGCGAGGTGCTGGCTGGTGAGCTGTCGTCGCTGCGCAAGGCCATGCTTCCAGCCGTCGCGGCGCTCGGTGGCATGGCGGTGCCCGCGCTGATCTACAGCGCCATCAACTTTGGCGATGCGGTGGCGCTGCGTGGCTGGGCGATCCCGGCGGCCACCGACATCGCCTTCGCGCTGGGCGTCCTCATGCTGCTTGGCTCGCGCGTGCCGGCGTCGCTGAAGGTGTTTCTCACGGCCGTGGCGATCATCGACGACCTCGGCGCCATCATCGTGATCGCCGTGTTCTACACCGCCGAGCTGTCGCTGCCGATGCTGGGCGCTTCGCTGCTCGCGGGCCTGGCCTTGCTTGCGCTCAACCGCGCCCGTGTCATGCAGGTCGGCCCTTATGTCGTGGTGGGGCTGGTGCTGTGGCTGTGCGTGCTGAAGTCGGGCGTGCACGCCACGCTGGCTGGCGTGGTCACGGCGCTGGCAATTCCCATGCTGCGCCCGGACGGCGGCTCGCCGCTCGAGGACACCGAGCAGGCCCTGCATCCCTGGGTTGCCTTTGCCGTATTGCCGGTGTTCGCCTTCGTCAACGCCGGCGTTTCGCTCGAAGGCGTGAG
>JANONH010000255.1:0-3062 GCA_031420735.1 Methylibium sp. | reverse complement strand
TTTCATTAGCAACACCAACCACGAAGAGAACCAACCCGCGCACCTGACCCTGAAAGACGCCCGCGTGCCCGTTGCCACCAACCTGGCCATGTACGCCGGCCCCGAGAGCCGCTATTGCCCGGCCGGCGTCTACGAGTTCGTCAAAGACGAGGCCGGCACCGAGCGGCTGCAAATCAACGCGCAGAACTGCGTGCACTGCAAGTGCTGCGACATCAAGGACCCGACGCAGAACATCGTCTGGGTCGCGCCAGAGGGCGGCGGCGGGCCCAATTATTCGGGGATGTAGGCAGGCGGGGCTGCATGCTGGCGTGGATGACCCGCCCTGCGGCCGTGGCCACTGCTGCCGCACTTTTTCACCGCCGACCGGGCTGGGGCTTAGGGTAATGCCGAGCCCCGGCCGGCACGCCGTCTCACTACATTGGTCAGCCTGCAGGCTTGCGCTTTGGCGTACTCGAAGCAGGTTTATTCACTGGCCGCACGCGGCAGGAGAGACGCGATGACTCGAGCGATCAAGGACGCCGCCGACGCGGTGTTGAATTACACCGTGGGCCGCGCTGGCGGCGTGCCGGGCGTGGTGGCGATGGCCACCGACCGCAATGCCAATTTTTACGAAGGCGCGGCCGGCAAGCGCCAGCTCGGCAGCGAGCAGCCGATGACCACCGACTCGGTGATGGCGATCTTCTCCACCACCAAGGCGATCACCGGCGCCTGCGTCATGCAGCTCATCGAAGAAGGCCGCCTGCGGCTCGAGGACGACGCCGCGAAGTACGCGCCCGAGATCGCTGAGCTGCAGGTGCTCGAAGGTTTCGGTGCCGACGGCGAGGCCCGCACACGACCGCCGCGCCGGGCCATCACCATCAACGACTTGATGCTCCACACCTCGGGCCTGGGCTACGAATTCTTCAGCGAAGACGACCTCAAGTACCGCGCCAAAAAGGGCATCCCGACCGTCGTCGCGTGCAACTTCGCCGCCATTCGCACCGTGCTGCTGCACGAGCCGGGCGAGCGCTGGACCTACGGCCCCAACATCGACTGGCTGGGCCGCATCGTCGAGCAGCAACGCGGCAAGCGCCTGGGCGAGGTCATGCAGGAGCGGATATTCGCGCCGCTTGGCATGAAGGACACCGCCTTCACCATGACCGAGTCGATGAAGGCGCGCCGCGCCACCACCCACGACCGGGCGCAGGACGGCAAGCTCACCGCCCTGCCCGACCTGATGCTGCCGCAGCCGCCCGAAATGGACATGGGCGGCCAGGGCCTCTACTCGACCGTGGGCGACTACATGCACTTCATTCGCATGATGCTCAACGACGGCAAGGGCGAACACGGCCGCGTGCTCGAAGCCAAGACGGTCGAGCGCATGTCCAAAAACGGCCTGGGCGATCTCAAGTCGGGCGGCTGGCCCACCTCGGTGCCTGCGCTTACCAATGCGGGCGAGTTCTTCCCCGGGCTTTCCAAGTCGTGGGCCTACACCTTCATGGTCAACGACGAAGTCGCGCCCACCGGCCGCCCGGCCGGCTCGCTTTCGTGGGCGGGCCTGGGCAACCTCTTCTACTGGATCGACCGGCAAAACGGCATCGGCGGCTTCTGGGGCACGCAAATCCTGCCGTTCCAGGACATCGCCTCCTACCCCGGCTACGTCGACTTCGAGTCGGCGGTCTACCGGTCGCGGTAAGGGGCCTGCTCGGTCGGGGCCACAGCGCTTGGGCGGCGCAGAGGCTTTCTCGTGGCCCGGCCTTCGAACTCCGCATGAAGCACGAGCCCCGGCTCACACCCGCCAGGCAGGCTGGCGTTTCTCGACGAAGGCCTGCACGCCTTCGAGCGCAGCTTCGTTCATCATGTTGCAGGCCATGGCCGTGCCGGCAATCGCGTAGGCGGCTTCGGTGCCGACCTCCACCTGGCGGTAAAACTGCGCCTTGCCCAGAGCGATGGCGGCGCGCGGCTTGCACACGATGCGGGCCACCAGCGCTTCGACCGCGGCGTCGAGATCTTCGGGCGCAGCCACGCGGTTGACGAGCCCGCGTTCGCGCGCTTCCTCGGCGCCGATGAAGTCGCCGGTGAGCAGCATTTCCATCGCCTGCTTGCGTGGCAGGTTGCGCGCCAGGGCGACGCTCGGCGCGGAGCAAAAGAGGCCGTAGTTCACGCCGCTCACCGCGAAGCGCGCATCGCTCGCCGCCACCGCGAGGTCGCAGGTGGCAACCAATTGGCAGCCGGCCGCGGTAGCGATGCCTTGCACCCGCGCGATCACCGGGACCGGCAGGCGCTGAATGGTCAGCATGAGCCGCGCGCACTGCGCGAAGAGCCCTTCGTAATAGGCAAGCGATGGCGCGGCGCGCATCTGCTTCAAGTCGTGCCCGGCGCAAAAGGCCTTGCCGGCGCCGGCCAGCACCACGAGGCGCACGCCCTCGTCGGCCGCCACAGCGTCGAGCTCGGTTTGCAGCGCCGCGAGCATGCCCTCGGAGAGCGCATTGAAGGACTGCGGGCGGTCGAGCATGAGCGTGACCACGCCGCGCGCGTCGCGCGTGCTGCGCACGAACGGGCCGGCGACCGTCGCAGCGGCGGCGGTGGCGGTGGCGGCGGCGCTTTGCGTGGCTTCGTTGGTCACCGAAGCCGTGGGGGTCGTGGTGGTGTTCAAGGGCTTTCCTTCTTGTTGCTGTGCCGGGCGCTGCTGTTCGCCTCGAGCGGGCAGGCCGATGGCGAATTTACTCGAAGGCACTCGCCGACTTGGCGCGTTCTCTGAGCATGAATTTTTGAATCTTGCCGGTGGAGGTCTTGGGGATGTCTTCGAAGCGAATCTCGCGCGGCACCTTGTAGCCCGCCAGCAGCGTCTTGCAATGTGCGACCAGGGCAGCGGCGTCGACTTCTGCACCCACCCTCAACTCGACAAAGGCCACCGGCGTCTCGCCCCACTTCGCGTCGGGCCGCGCCACCACCGCGCAGGCCAGCACCGCCGGGTGGCGGTAGAGCGCGTCTTCGACCTCGATGGAGCTGATGTTCTCGCCGCCGGAGATGATGATGTCCTTGCTGCGGTCCTTGATCTTCACGTAGCGGTCGGGCTCCAT
>JANONH010000254.1:0-1600 GCA_031420735.1 Methylibium sp. | reverse complement strand
GCACTCGAAGCCACGCGCGGCCATCTCGCCGACCCAGCGCTGCGTGTGCACGCTGCTGGCGTCGGCGAAGAAGAGGATGCGCCCACTCATGCGAATGGGCCCGCCTGGGCGTCCTTTGCCGCCGGTGCCGGTGCCGGTGCCAGAGTCGGTGCTCCAGACCCAGCGCTTGGCTCGGGCTCGCTGGCCCATGCCTCGTAGGCCGCGCGCGCCGCATCGTCCAGCCCGCCCGCGTGGCGCTCCATCCAGGCGCGGTCGAGCTCGCGGGTGTCGCCCACCACGCGCGCGGGCTGGCCCTCGACGACGGCGAAATCGGGCACCGGGCCAGTGACGAAGCTGTAGGCCTTGACGAGCACGCCGCGCCCGATGCGTGCGCCCGGCGCGACCACGCTGTGCGGCCCGATGAAGCTCCACGCCCCGATGTACGTGGCCTCGCGCTGCAGGCCCGCGGGTGCCGCATGGCCCCAGTAGCGTTCGCGCTCCAGGCGCAGCGACATATGGCTCGAATGGGTGAGCACCGACACATGGTTGGTGACCTGCACGCCGTCTTCGAGCGTGAGGCCGCCCGAGGCGTCGATGAAGTTGAAGTGGCCGATGAAGACGTGGTCGCCGAGCACCAGCCGCTCGGGCGACTCGAGGCGCGCGTGCGTGCTGATGCGGCTGTGCAGGCGGCGCACGCCGTCGGCGCCGCACAGGCCGTAGACCATGCGCGGCGCGACCACGCTGCGCCACGCGCGCAGCAGCGAACGCCACAGGGGCCAAAGCGGTCGGGCGGGCATTACGGCTTCGATTGTCGCGGCGCAGGCGCTGCGAACAGCGCGCTCCAACCCAGGCCCGTGTCGCGCAGAAACCAGCGCAAGGCCAGGGCAATGCTGCAGGCATAGGCGAGCGTGGTCGCCAGCGCCGCGCCGGCCGCGCCCCAGCGCGGCACGCTCCAGGCGGCGATCAGGAGCGTGAGCGCGAGTGAGCCCGCGGCCACCCCCGCCGACCACTGCGGCCGGCCGCGGTGGTTGGTGTAGTAGGCCGACAGGCTCGACGCCGCCGCATAGGCCGCCACGCCCGGCAGCAGCAGCGCCAGCGGCAGCAGCGCCGCCGCGTAGGCGGGGCCCAGCGCGCGCGGCAGCACCACGGCCGCAGCGAGGTAGAGCAGTGGCGCCGCGACCAAGGTGGCCAGCAGGTTCACGCGCACCGCGTGCAGGGTAATGAGCGCTGCCTGCTTGGCGTCGGGCAGGCCGATGCGGTGGTAGGCCGAAACCGTGACCGCCGAAGACAACAGCCACAGCAACTCGGCCACTTGCACCGCCACCGAATAGACGCCCGCCTCGGCCAAGCCGAAGCCACGCTCGACCAGGAACAGCGTAGCGCGCAAGTTGAGCAGGCTCACGGCGTTGGTGAGGCCGATGGTGGCAACGAAGCGCCACTCGGCGTGCAGCACGGCCGGCTCGGCGCGCGCCCAGCGGCTTTGGTAGGCGGCGTAGAGCGCCGTTCCCACCCCGACCAGCGCCTTGCCCGCCACCCACGCCACCAGCACCGTGAGCACACCCGGCGTGCCGGCCTGCGCCAAAGCGACCAGCAACACCAACACCGCCAGCGGTGCGGCCAC
>JANONH010000253.1:0-1934 GCA_031420735.1 Methylibium sp. | reverse complement strand
GTTTTTTTCCAGACTCTGCAGCACCGTGCCGAGCTGCAGACCGTCGCGCTGGAAGACATCGCCAGCCGGCTGCTGGCGCTGCAAAACCTGGTCGATGCCGGCACGGTGGCCGACGGGCCCGACACCGCCAAGGCCCACGAGATCCTGCGCGACCTGGTGCGCGTCTTCGAGAGCCTGGCCGACAACGCGCAGGCCTTCATGGCCGGTGTGGCGCGCAGCATCGAGCTGCAGCAGGCTGAAGCCGGCTTGGTGGTGGGCTACAAGCGCCGGCTGATCGACTACCTCGAACGTTTCATGGGCGATCTGGTGCGGCGCTCGGATGCCATCGCCCGCCTGGTGCAGGCGCTAACGCCGCGCATCGATGCGGTGCTGCTGCGCGTCGCCGAACGCGAAGCACGCGATGCCGCGCCGGGTGGCGAGCAAGACCTGGCCGACGAGAAATTTCGCCGTTGGCAGGCCTGGCGCGAACGCTGGAGCGGCCTGTGCGGCTGGTTCCTGCCCACGGGCCAGGAGCCGCCGCAGGCCGAACTGCTGCGCGCCCGGGTGCGAGCGGCGATCCCGCAACTGCTCGGCGCGATCGCGACGATCAACGAGCGCCGCAGTGGCCGCAGCGACCGTTCGGCCGACTTTCGCGTGCTCGCCGGCTGGTTTGCCGCCTGCGCCGACGAGGCCGCGGCGCACCGGGTGGCGCGGGCGGCTTTTGCGCTCAATGCGGCGCGCCACTTTTCGCTCAATCCAGAGGCCGACGAGAGCCTGCCGGCGAGCACCCGCTGGGCCGATGCGCCGCCGCTGCTCGTCAACCCGCGCCTGCGCGAGTACGGCGAAGCGGCGCCGCGCGGGCCGCTGGCCAAGGTGCGCGACCGCAGCGATGAGCGCGCGCGCAGGGCCGCCGAGCTCGCCGAGGAATCGCGCCAGGTCGAAGCGGCGCGCCGGCGACTGGCCAACGGCCGAGCGACGCTGCTGTCCGAACTCGGCGAGCTCGACACGCATGCCTTCGGCCTGTTCCTCAATCTGCTGGGCGAGGCGCTGGCTGAACAGTCGGGGCCGCAGAGCGCCGTCGAACGCCAGACCGGCGATGGGTTGCTGCACATTCGGCTCGAGCCGCTGAATGACGACAGCCTGGCGCGCATCGTCACTCCGATTGGTGTTTTCGCGGGCCGGGATCATCGGCTGACGATCTCGCCGACCCTGGAACACGGGTGATGGCGAGCCGTAAAAGCAATGGCAGCCAGCGCATCGGCGAACTGCAGGCGCGCCAGCAGCGCGACGAGTTCCGCATCGGTTTGCGCGGCCTGCTGATGCAGCCGCTGATGCCACCCGCCCACGAAGACTTTGCTGCCGTGCGCCGCCAGGGCGACAAGTTGCGCGACTGGTTCTCGCGCGAAACGGGCTGGCTGCTGCAGGTCGAACGCGAAGGCGCCCGGCTCTACAAGCGCCCCGCCGACCTGCGAGACGCCACGCGCGGCCTCAAAGACTTCGACCGCCGCCGCTACGTGCTGCTGTGCCTGGCCTGCGCGGTGCTGGAACGCGCCGACCCGCAGATCACCCTGCACCTGCTCGGCGAGCGCGTGATGGAAATGGCGGCCGAACCGGCGCTGGCGGCGCACCAGTTCAGCTTCACGCTGCGCACCATGGCCGAGCGACGCGACCTGGTCGTGGTCAGCCGCAGCCTGCTGGAATTCGGCGTGCTGCAGCGTGTTGCCGGTGACGAAGAAGGCTTCGTGCACGACACCACCCCTGGCACGCCGGCCGACGCGCTCTACGACATCCAGCGCCGCATGCTGGCCGGCGTGCTTGCCGCAGTGCGCGGGCCTTCTACCTGGGCGGCACAGGACGCTCCGGTGAGCCTCGACGACCGGCTGCACGCGCTCGTCGGCGTGCATGTCGCCGACAGCGACGAAGGCCGCCGCACGGCGCTGCGCCACACGCTGGCG
>JANONH010000252.1:0-4752 GCA_031420735.1 Methylibium sp. | reverse complement strand
GCCTTGCTGCGGTCTGCCTGCGGCGACCTGGGGCGGTGCTCGTTTCGGCCGACGAGGTGGCCTGGACGGTGCGCTGCGCGAGTGTGGCGGGGGCGGTGCGCAGGGCGGCCGACGCCGTGGGCCTGCCTTGCGGGCTCGGGGCGGCGGCTGCATGAACGGCTCGGGCGGACCGCGCTTCGCCCGACGCCACGCCGTGCGGCTCGCGACCCACCTCGCTGGCGAGCTTGTCCTCGCGCAGGCCTTTGAAGACGGCATGCCGCAGACGGCCGCCGTCGGTCCAGCCGGCGAAGGCGACCTCGCAAACCAGCTCGGGCGCCACCCAGTGGACAGCGCGCTCGCCGGTCGCTGCACAGAAGGGCGAACTGCGTCGCTCGAGCGGCGCCAAGCGCTGCGCCAGGTCGGCCAGAGTGCGTGTGTCCAGGCCCGTGCCGACCTTGCCCGCAAAGCGCAGCGAAGACGCCCCACTTGCCAAAGCTGGCGAGTGCCGCACGGCGGGCGTTGGGCCGGCGTCCGACGCGCCGTCCTTGCCGCCCGCCGCATCGGCTTCGTGATAGCCCAACAGCAGTGCGCCCAGGCCGGTGCGCGAGCCCTGCGGCGCGGTGTAGCCGCCGATCACGAACTCTTGGCGCGACGCGCACTTGAGCTTGATCCAGGTGCTGGCGCGTCCGCGTGGGTAGGGCGAATCGCTGCGCTTGCCGATCACGCCTTCGAGGTGGAGGCGACAGGCGGCTTCCAGCACGTCCGCGCCATCGCCGGGCAGGTCTTCGCTCAGGCGCACGATGCCCTCGGCGGGGGCGGCGGCGAGGCAAGCACCAAGCCGCGCGCGCCGCTCTCGAAGCGGCAGTTTGCGCAGATCGAGGCCGTCGAGGAAGGGCAGGTCGAAGACGTAGTAGCGCAGCGTGTCGAGCGCCTTGCCGGTGCCTTGGAAGGCATTCTGCAAGGCCTGGAAATCGGGCAAGCCGTCGGCACCGACCATCACGATTTCGCCGTCGAGCCAGGCTGAATCGAGGCCAAGGGCGAGCACGGCGCGCGCCAGCGCGGGCAGCCTTGCTGTCCAGTCGTGGCCATTGCGGGTCACGAGCCGCACGGCGCCGTTTTCCACCCGGGCGAGCAGGCGGTAGCCGTCGAACTTGATTTCATAGCGCCAGTGCTCGCCATGCGGCGCGGCGTCGACCAGCGTGGCCAGGGCCGGCGACAGCGTGTTGGGCAGCGGCAAGCGGCCGGCTTGCGCGCCTGCGGCGGCGAGCGGTTTGCCGACTGTCGTTGGGCGCGTTGTGCCGCCCGTCGTTGCGAACGTCTTGCCGCGTGTCGTCGCGCGCGTTTTTAGGGGCGCCTGGGTGCCCGCCTTCTCGGGTCTTGCCGGCGCGGCTCTTGAGGCCGTCGTGCCGGGTTTTGCCGGGCGCTCGGTCGCGGGGTCGGGCATTGACGCCGAGCGGCGCTTCACGCTGCCCGGCTCGGCCACGGTCACGTCGTACTGCGCCTGGCTGCGAGCGGCCTCGTCGGCTTCTTTGATGAGCAGCCAAGCGGTTTGGCGCTTGCTCTCGCGGCTCTGCATGCGCACCAGCATCCAGTCGCCGTGCAGTTTGCGGCCGAACAGCCGAAACTTGAGCTTGCCCTCGGCGTGGCCGGTGCCTGGGTCACCGTGCGGCTGCCACTGGCCCTGGTCCCAAACGATCACTTGGCCGGCGCCGTAATGGCCGGCGGGGATGGTGCCTTCGAAGTCGGCGTAGTCCAGCGGATGGTCCTCCACCTCGACGGCCATGCGCTTTTGTTTTGGGTCGAGGCTGGGGCCTTTGGGCACCGCCCAGCTGAGCAGCCGGCCAGCGAGCTCCAGACGGAAGTCGTAATGCAGGCGCTGAGCGGCGTGCTTTTGCACCACGAAGCGAAGGCGCTCGCCGCTCGAGCCGACCCGGCCCTCGGGTTCAAGCGTCGCTTGAAAGTCGCGCTTGCTGCGATAAGGCTCGAGCTCGTCTGCGACCGGGGCTTTCTTCATTTGCACGATGAAGCAGCCCGCGTGCCGCGATCGCCGCGCCCGCTGTCGCGCCCCGTTCCTCATCTGTGAGAGCGGTGCAAGCTCGTGCAAGGCGGCGGTAAGGAAAGCGGCGTGGCCCGGGCGCGGCAATTGCCCTTTCGGGCTGCGAGCTTGTGATGGAGATTGGAAAATGAGTTTTCCTTATTTGCGCGACGAAACTGCGGCTCACCGGCTCCTGCTCGCAATGGGGCGCTGCAGCGTCCCGCCCCAGGTGGCTGCGCCGCCGGCTGCCCCCGGTCCGGGCACCACCCCGCAGCCACCGACGATGCCACCCTGGCCCTCGGCCCCGGATGTGCTGCCGCCAGAAATTGAGGAGCCGCCGCCCGACCAAGCCCCACTGCCGGTGCGCGACCCGCCACAAATTCCCACGCCCATTGCACGCTGGTCCTGGTTCGCCGACACCAAGAATTAGGCGGCCCAGGCGCTGGGCCTTACTGCGGCCCCCGGCGCCGCGCCGCGCCAACGACCAAGTGCACGAAGTGCAGCTTGGCGACCGCTGCCGCCGGCAGTACGAAGGGGTAGAAATCGGGTTGACCCATGCTGCGCGCGAGCTCGTTCAAGACCGCGCCGAGTTCGACCCAGGTGTTGACCAAGTCCAGGAAGTCGCGGCCGGCAGCCGGCTCGAGGTCTGCGGTGTTGGCGCCGCTGTAGAGCGCCGCTTCGGTGAACCGATCGCTTGGCAACTCCACTGCTTCGGGGTCCAGGCTGAAGCTGAGCGCGGTGTCGAGCATGTCGAGCATGTGCAGGTAGTGCGCCCAGGTCTCGGCCCAGTCTTCCCACGGGTGCGCACTTGCATAGGCGCTCACGTAAACCCGGGCCCAGCCCGGCAGCGGTCCTTCGGCGTAGTGGCGTCGCAGCGCGGCGGAGTAATCGGCCCGCTCGTCGCCGAACACTTCGCGAAACGACGCAAGCCACGGCCCTCGGTCCACCAGGCGCTGCCAGTAGTAATGGCCGGCCTCATGGCGCAGATGGCCGAGCACGGTGCGGTAGGGCTCGCGCAATGCGTCGCGCGCGGCTTCGCGGCGGGCGCTGTCGGCTTCTTCGATGTCGATCGTCACGACACCATCGGTATGGCCCGTCACCACACGTGGCCCGTCGGGCGGTGAGCGCAGCAAATCGAAAGCGAGACCGGTGTCGAGCGTCGCGCCCTGCTGGGGCGCGACCGGCAAACCCAATGCAATGAGTGCCGACACGGGTCGCCCGGAACGGCAGGCAAAAGCCCGGGGGGATGTGGGCCGGCGGTTCTTAAAAGGTTTCAACAGCGGCTCCGCGGTCCTTGCCCGGCGAGCAAGCGCTGCTCCCGACACCGGCCTGCTGCGGCAGCGGTCTCAGCATCCCGCCGGCACTGGGCGATATGCACGGCCCGGCGGAGCCACGGCCGCAGGCACCCCGCGTGGCACTGGGCGTACTTCACGGCCTTGCAGGGCGACGAAGTGCGCGGTCTAAAGCGTGAATTGCAGCGCCTTGGGCCGGCTTGGCGGGGCACGCCACCGCACACGCCGGGCGGCCTGCGCCCTAGACTTTGGACAGGGAAAACACAGCGGGGTCGAGCATGCGCGAAGCGGGTGTGGCGTTATTGACGGTCGATTGGCAGTCGGGTGAGGGCGCGCTGGAACTTGGCGACCTGCTCGAGTCGGCACCGCTGGCATTTCGCCGCGACGTGCTGGCCGACTGGCAGGCGCAGATCGGCGTGTTGCTCGAGCAGGCGCAAGCGCAGCTTTACCCCGAAGACCGCGAGAAACTCGTGCGCCGCCAGCGTTTGCACAACGGGCTGCGCCGGGAACTCTGCGAAGGCCTTGGCGGGCAGCGCATCGAGCTGGCCGAGCCCTTGGTCAACGGCGACGTCCTGCTGCACCTTCAGGGTGGCAGCCGCGTGGTGTTTTACGCGCACCGCGAGGACGTAAAGGTCGAGGTGGTTGCCAACGCCGCCGAGGCCCGCAGCCTCGCGGCGGCCGACGCCACCGGCGATTACTACTTGCGCGAGTCCGCGTCGCGTAGCGAAGGGCCGTGCGCCGGCGAAGCGCCACGGCGCAGCGACCGGGACTGGCTGGATGCCTAATCCACTGAATCACGGAAATCGAATCGGCGCTGTGCGCGTGATACGGGCGCGTTGCGGCGTTGCGAATGCTCGCAATGCCAATGGGCATTGCTGTGCTTCGCGCCTTGCATCGCATCCCGTCTCGCGCGTCCCTCGCCGCCCGTTTCAATGATTCAGCGGCCTAGGAGGGCGTGAACCAATCCGTCATGCCCGCTCGCGTCGCCAGATCGCGCCCACTTGGCGTTGCAACGCTCGCCGTTGCCCGAGCTACGGGTTGTGCTTTGCGCCTTGTGCGCGCAACCCCGCGCTCCGCTCGGACACGCCGGACTGATTCACACCCTTTGAGCGCGAGCCCGGCAGGGCGGCGCAGGTGTCGTCGTTGCGGCGCGCCTGGCGGGCGAGCCGCTTGCCCCTCGATGGTTCAGACGCGCCACGGCGCTGTCCATCATTGCGAGGAGCGAAGACATGGCTGAACCCAGAATGGTCACCGGGCTCTTCCCGGACCGAGAAAGCGCCGAGCGCGCCTACGAGTCCATCACGTGGCACAGCTACGAGAGCAAGGACGTGAATCTCGTCATGTCCGAGGCGACGCGCAAGCGGCACTTCGCCGGTGACGGCTTGGGCGCGGTCACCGAGTTGGGCACCAAGGCGGCCGAAGGCGCGGGCATCGGCGGGGCCATTG
>JANONH010000251.1:0-1681 GCA_031420735.1 Methylibium sp. | reverse complement strand
GTGCCGAGTGCCGCCAACACGCGCGGCAGGCGCAGGGCATGCAGCACCTCGGAGGCGGCGCTCGCGTCGGGCGCAAACAGCAGCCGCAGCACGTCGAGCGGCGCGATCGTGCTGCTGCCTACGGAGAGCGCCAGCAGCGTGGCGCCCCCCGCCAGCAGCGCCAGTGCAAGCCAGATGCGCAGCGCGCGTGCCACGTCGGGCCCCGTTTAGATGACCGGAAGGCCGCGCCTACTTCGCAGCGTAGGTGATCGCCACGAAGACGCCGCGCCCCGCCGTGTTGTAGCCCTGCACGAGGTCGTAGTGTTTGTCGGCGGCGTTGTCCACCCGCAGCGACAAATTCCACTCGCGGGCCAGCGCGTAGCCGGCGTGCAAGTTGAGCAGCGCATAGCCGCCCATGCGCGAGGCCGGGGCGTTGCTCGCGGCGTCGAAGCGCGAGCCACTGTAGGCAAGGTCGGCGCCGTAACGCCAGACGCCCGGCGGCGCCGAGACGCCCACGCTGCCGTGGTGGCGCGCGCGGCGCACCAGGCGCTTGCCGGTGTCGGCATCGACCGCGTCTTGCTGCGTGACTTCGCCGCGCAGCGCCCAGCCGCCGAGGTCGGCGTCGGCGTCGAGCGTGACGCCGCGAATGCGCGCCCGCTTGACGTTAACCACGGTGCTGAAGCTCGAGTCCACCGAGATCAGGTCGCGGATGCGGTTGCGAAACACGGTGAGCCCCGCACGCAGGCTCGCTTGCTCGAAGCGGGCCGCCAGCTCGGCGCTCTTCGCGCGCTCGGGGCGCAGGTCCGGGTTGCCCTGGAAGCCAAAGCTCAACGGGTAGTAGAGATCGTTGAAGCTGGGCGCCTTGAATGCCGAGCCCACGCCGGCTCGCAGCAGCCAGGCCGGCGCCAGGCGCAGGCCATACGCGAGGTTGCCGCTGTTGCGCGCGCCGAACTGCGAATCGTCGTCGCGCCGCACGGAGGCCTGCAGCGCATGCGCGCCGGTCGCGCCGGAGTAGCTGGTGAACACGGAGCCGACGCGCCGCTCGTCTTCGGCGTAGGCGGTGTCGCTGGTAACCCGCTCGCGCCGCCATTCCAGGCCGGCGGCCAGGGCCCCGCCCAAGGCGGCGAAATCGTTCTGCCAGGTCAACTGGTCGGAGTCGGTGCGAAAGTCGCTCGGGAAGCTGCCGCGAATGGAGATGTCGTCACTGCCGCGTGCTGCGCGCAGCAGGCTGCGCCAATCTGCCGAGATGCGGTTGTGGCTCTCCAGCGCAAAGGTAGAGAGCCGCTGGCGATTGACGTCGTCGATGTCGACGCCGCTGTCGAAGCGGGTCGTGCCCACGCTCTGCAAGGCCCGCGCGGCCAGCGTCTGCCCGGGCGCCCATTCGTGGCTGAGCGCCAGGTTCGCATGGCGGTTGCGGTAAGGGTCGTCGTCGGGGAAGAAAGAAAAAGCGCTGGCTTCGTTGGTGGCTGAGAACGCGCGCGATTCCGTGTAGCCGGCCTGCGCCGAGAAACGCGTGGCACCGAGTGCCCGACCCACACCCACCGACGCCTCGCGCGTGTGTCGACTGCCCACGCCCACGCGCGCCTCGGTGCGCTCGCCCTGGCGCGTAAAGACTTGAATCACGCCGCCGATCGCGTCGGCGCCGTAGAGGCTGCTGGCCGGGCCGCGCAAAATTTCGATGCGCTCGATCTGCTCGAGCGGC
>JANONH010000250.1:0-2068 GCA_031420735.1 Methylibium sp. | reverse complement strand
TGAAGGGGTGCATGTCGCTGGTGTTGAGATCGTTCTTCTCGTACCAGGTGGCGGTCGGCAGCACGATGTCGCTGTAGAGGCAGGTCGTGCTCATGCGGAAGTCGAGCGTCACCAGCAGGTCCAGCTTGCCCTCGGGCGCGGCGTCGTGCCAGACCACTTCGCAAGGCCTGGCGTCCTCCAAGCCGAGGTCCTTGCCCTGCACACCGTGGCTCGTGCCAAGCAAGTGCTTGAGGAAATACTCGTGCCCCTTGCCGCTGGAGCCCAGGATGTTGGAGCGCCACACGAACATATTGCGTGGCCAGTTGTCCGGGTGGTCGGGGTCGGTGCAGCTCAGCTCGAGCGAGCCGTCCTGCAGCGCCTTGACCGCATAGTCTTTGGGCGCCATGCCAGCGGCTGCCGCGTCGCGCACCACCTGCATCGGGTGGGTCTGCAACTGCGGCGCCGAAGGCAACCAGCCCATGCGCTCGGCGCGCACGTTGTAGTCGATCATGCTGCCACCGTAGAGCTTCTTGTCGGCCAGCGGAGAGAGCACCTCGTCCAGCCCCAGCTTCTCGTAGCGCCACTGGTCGGTGTGGGCGTAGAAGAAACTGGTGCTGTTCATCTGGCGCGGCGGTCGCACCCAGTCGAGCGCAAACGCCAGCGGCGCCCAACCGGTCTGCGGGCGCAGCTTCTCCTGGCCCACGTAGTGCGCCCAGCCACCGCCCGACTGGCCAATGCAGCCGCACATCATCAGCATGTTGATGACGCCGCGGTAATTCATGTCGCTGTGGTACCAGTGGTTCATCGCCGCGCCGATGATCACCATCGACTTGCCGTGCGTCTTGTGGGCGTTCTCGGCGAACTGGCGGGCCACGGTAATGAGCTGCGCGCGCGGCGTGCCGGTGATGCGCTCTTGCCAAGCCGGCGTGTAGGGCGTGTCGTCGTCGAAGTCCTTGGCGGCGAGCTCGCCGGGGAGCCCGCGCGCGATGCCGTAGTTCGCCACCTGCAGGTCGAACACCGTGGCCACCAGCGCCTCGCGCTCCTCGCCTTCCTTGCCCAGAGCAAGGCGGCGAACGGGCACGGTGCGCACCAGCACGTCGGTCTGCACGTTGTTCGCAAAGTTCGCGCTGACGATTCCGCCGAAGTAGGGGAATCCGACCTTGGCCGTCTCGAAAGCCGAATCCGGCCCTTCCGTCACCGACAACTGCAGCTTGACCGCGTGGCCGTGGCGCGCTTCTTTGGCTTGCAGGTTCCACTGGCCTTGGTCGGCGCGCCCGTCCGGACCCCAGCGAAAACCGATGGCGCCGAGCGGCAGCACCACCTCGCCGGCTTCGTCGAAGGCGACCGTCTTCCACTCCGGGTTATTGGCCTGCCCGAGCTTGCCGTTGAAGTCGCTAGCCCGCAGGTAGCGGCCGGGCACGGTGATGAGCTCGCCGCTGGGCAGCGTGTGTTCCTCGAGCATGACCAGCATCGGCATGTCGGTGTAGCGCCGGACGTAGTCGTCGAAATAGGCGCTGCGCTCGCCCGTGTTTGGAAAGTAGAACTCCTTGAGGATCACATGCCCCATCGCCATCGCGACCGCGGCGTCGGTGCCCTGCTTGGGGTTCATCCAGATGTCGGCGAGCTTGGCGACTTCCGAATAGTCGGGCGTCACCGCCACCGTCTTCGTGCCCTTGTAGCGCACCTCGGTGAAGAAGTGCGCATCGGGCGTGCGCGTCTGCGGTACGTTGGAGCCCCAGGCGATGATGAAACTGGAATTGAACCAGTCGGCCGACTCGGGCACGTCGGTCTGCTCGCCCCAAACCTGTGGGCTGGCCGGAGGCAGATCGCAGTACCAGTCGTAGAAGCTCATGCACACGCCACCGATCAGGCTGAGGTAGCGCGACCCCGCCGCGTAGCTGACCATGCTCATCGCAGGGATCGGCGAGAAGCCGATCACGCGGTCCGGGCCGTGCTTCTTGATCGTGTAGACGTTGGCGGCGGCGACGATCTCGTTGACTTCGTCCCAGTGCGAGCGAACGAAGCCGCCGAGTCCACGCACCTGCTGGTAGTCGCGTCGCTTGGCATCGTCGCCGACGATCGACGCCCA
>JANONH010000249.1:0-3018 GCA_031420735.1 Methylibium sp. | reverse complement strand
GTTCGCTCCCGCTTGGCGGGACAGCGCAAAGCGCGAAGGCTGCCTCGTGCACCGCGCCGCACGGCCGCCCGAAGGAGCGTTCGCTTCCGCTCGGCGGGGCAGCGCAGAGCGCGAAGGCTGCCTCGTCCACCGCGCCGCACGGCCGCCCGAACGAGGAGCCGCTGTCGGCCGCGGCCCGCGAGTTGGTGCTCGTGACCGGCATTTCCGGCTCGGGAAAATCGGTGGCGTTGCATGCGCTCGAAGACGCCGGTTTTTACTGCGTTGACAACCTGCCGCCCGAGTTGCTGCCCGAGTTCCTGCGCCTGGAGCAGGCGCGCGCCGACCTTGCCGTGCGCCGCATCGCCATCGCGGTGGACGTGCGCAGCGCCGCGTCCTTGCCGCATCTGCTGCCGCTGCTGGCGCAGTTGCGCACGGCCGGCGTGCAGGTGCGCTCGCTGTTCCTCGACGCCAGCACCGACGCGCTGATGCGGCGCTTCTCCGAGACGCGCCGCCGCCACCCGCTGAGCCGCGACGGCGCGGCGGCGCCGGGTGCGCCCGGTGCGCCGCTCTCGGGCCCGCCGGCGCACCGCGCTCTCAGCGAAGCGATCGAACTCGAGCGCGAGTTGCTGGCCGAGCTGCGCGAGCTCTCCACCGTGGTCGACACCAGCCAGTTGCGCCCGGTGCAACTGCGCGAATGGGTGCGCCAGTTGGTGCAGGCCAGCGGCAGTGGCCTGGTGCTCGTGTTCGAGTCCTTCGCCTACAAACGCGGCGTGCCGCTGGACGCCGACATGGTGTTCGACGTGCGTGTTCTGCCCAACCCCCACTATGTGCCCGCGCTAAAGGCGCTCGACGGCCGCGACGCCGCCGTGGCCGGCTTCCTGGAGCGCCAGGCCGAGGTCGGCGAGATGCTCGCGCAGATCGAGGCCTTTCTCGCACGCTGGCTGCCCGCCTTCGCCCGCGACCAGCGCGCCTACCTCACGGTGGCCATCGGCTGCACCGGCGGGCAGCACCGCTCGGTCTACTTTGCCGAGCAGTTGGCCAGGCGCCTCTGCGCGCACGGCTCGACGCTGGTGCGCCACCGTGAACTCGACGCCGTGCACGGCGACCCCGTCGCATGAACCGCTCAGCGATTTCCCTGCCGCTGTTTCCCTTGCAGTCGGTGTTGTTTCCCGGCGGCCTGCTCAGCCTGAAGATCTTTGAAGCGCGCTACCTCGACCTGATGAGTGCCTGCCTGCGCGAGCGCCAGCCCTTTGGCGTGGTCGCCCTTGAAGCGGGCGGCGAAACCAAGGCCGGCGCTGGCGCCGTCAAGCTTGAAAAGGTGGGCTGCCTGGCCGAACTGCTGGAGGTCGAGAGCCCGCAACAGGGCATCTTGCAGGTGCGCTGCCGCGGCACCGAGCGCTTCGAGATCGAAAGCGCCGAGCAGCGCGGCAACGGCCTCTGGGTTGCCGAGGCCACGCCCTTGCCGAGCGACGAGTCGCTGCTGCCACCGCAGGAGCTGGTGGGCTCGGCCAAGGGACTGGCGAGCGCCATCGCGTCGCTGCGCGAGCAAGGCAGCGAGCCGTTTCTCGAGCCCTACCGCTTCGACGACGCTGGCTGGCTGGCCAACCGCTGGTGCGAGATCCTGCCCATCTCGCTGGCGGCCAAGCAAAAACTCATGGAGCTGCCCGACCCGCTGGTGCGGCTGCGGCTGGTGGACGACTATCTGCGCAGCAAGGGCGTGGTCGCATGAGCGCATGAAGCCAGCCGCCAGCCGGCTTCGGCCATGCAGTGCACCGGCGTGGCGCGCCGCTTGCTAACAGCCCAGCCGTCCATGCGCATCCTCGTCCTCAGCGACGTCAGCAGCCACATGCGCGGCGGCGTACCGACCGAAACGCGGCAATTGCTGCGTGGCCTCGCGGCGCGTGGTCACGCGGTGGCTCTGGCCGCCGACTCCGCGCTGGAGGGCGTCGACGCCGCGCACTTTCCGGTGGCGCTGCCCAGCGGCCCCGCCTGGGGCGAAGCGCTCGCCGGCGTGCTGCGCGCGTTCAAGCCCGAGTGCGTGCACGTGATGGCGATGGGCTCGCGCGGGGTCGGCGCCATCGCGCCGGTGCTGCGCGGGCGGCGCTGGGCGCTCACCATCCATTCGGTGCCGCCGCACGAACGCAAGCTCGCGCTCGCGCACGGCAACGAGGCACTGCACTACGGGCTGCGCTCGCTGCGCTTTCTGGCCAACAGCACGGCCTGGAAGTGGATGCTGCGCCGCTCGGGCATTCCGCGCGTGGTGGTCCACAGCCGCTTCGTGCAGCAGGTCGTCGAGCGCTACGGCTACCCGGGCGAGGCCACACTCATTGCACTGGGGTTCGAGCCTGGCACGCCCGCCACGCTGGCGCAGCGGGCGCTGCGGCCGATGGGCAGCAGCCCCAGGTTCGTGGTGGTGGGCGGCCTGGCCCACACCAAGGGACAGCACGACGCGGTAGAGGCCATGGCACGACTCAAGGGCAGCTTCCCGGGCCTGGCGCTGCAGCTCATCGGCGAACTGCGCGACGCCTCTTACACCGCGCACCTGCAGGCACTGATCGAGCGCCACGGCCTGCAGGGCCAGGTCGCCATCTCGCCGCATCTCGACGAGCCCGCCAAGCAGCGCGCGCTGCACGCGGCCGACTTCTACCTGCAGCCTTCACACGAGGAAGGCTTTTGCCTCGCCTATGCCGAAGCCGCCGCGGTGGTGCCGCGCCTGGTGGGCGCCGACGCCGGCGCCATCGCAGCGATGAGCGCGGACGACCCGGGAGCACGCGTGGTCGCTCCGCGCTCGCCGCAAGCCATCGCTCACGCGGTGCGCGAGCTGGCCGCAGCCAGCCTGCCGGCCGACCTGTTGCACCGGCGCAGCGCGCGCATGACGGCGCGCTTTTCCTGGGGCGCCTACCTCGACGCGCACGAACGGCTCTACGACGGTCTGCGCGGCTAGGCGGCGGTCAAGCCGGCAGCGTGCGCTCGAGCGCCTCGCTGTGCTGCATCCGGACTGACCCGATATCAAAGCACCACCACCACCTCCACCGGCCC
>JANONH010000248.1:0-1991 GCA_031420735.1 Methylibium sp. | reverse complement strand
AAATACCACCTGCAGATCACCGAGTTGGCGACTTCTGCGGTGCACACGCGAAAGCCGCCCAAGGGCGCCGCAGCCAAGGCGGCCGCTCAGGCGCGCCTGGGCTCGCCGCCCAAGGCGCTGACCGCAGAAGCGGCGGCCTGGGAAGGCGCTGGGGCGCATTGCAGCGCCAACGAGCGCCGCGCCGACGAAGCCTCGCGCGACGTCGAAGCCTGGCTCAAGTGCAAGTTCATGCGCGAGCACCTCGGCGAAGAATACGGCGGCACGGTGAGCGCGGCGACCAGCTTCGGCCTCTTCGTGACGCTCGACGACCTGTATGTCGAAGGCCTGGTGCACATCACCGAACTGGGCGGCGAATACTTTCGCTTCGACGAGGCTCGGCAAGAACTGAGGGGCGAACGCACGGGGCTACGCTTTGCCATCGGCACGCGCGTGCGTGTGCAGGTGAGCCGGGTCGACCTCGACGGCCGTCGCATCGATTTCCGGCTCGTGACCGAAGGCGGCGTCGCGCCGCGCGTCGTACGCGACAAAGTCGGCAGCACGGCCCTTGAGGAACTCGACGCGGTCAAGGAAGCCGACCGCGGCCACAAGCTCGCAACACGCAAAGCCGCCGCCAAGCGGGCCCCTGGCGTGCGCAAGAAGGGCGACTCGCCGGCCGCCGAATCACCCGATCCGGCCGCCCGAAACCAGGCACTGCGCGGCGAGCGCAAAAGCAAGCGAACACGGCGCTGAGTCGTCGCCTGGCTCGGGCACGCCAAGTGCGGGCCTGCAGCCGCGACGCCGTTCGAGTGCGCGCCAAGTTGCAAGCGCTCAGGCTTTGCTCAAAAGTTGCTCGGGCCTTGTTCAGGCCTTGCTTGGGCCTTGCTCGGGCGGCCCAGTTCTTCGAGCAAGGCACTGGCTGGCAATGCCGCCGGTCGCACTCGGCGCGCCTGCCAGGCGTCGGCCGCAGCGCCGTGGCTGTGCACGCCGAGCCGGGCAGCGTCGATCGCCGCCAGGCCCTGGCTCCAAAGGCCGCCGATCCAACCCGCGAGCACATCGCCGGTGCCGGCGCTCGCCAGGCAGGCATTGCCGCTGGCGTTGATCCATGGCGGCTCGCCGGGCGCGGCGATCACCGTGCCCGAACCCTTGAGGACCACGACCAGGGCGAAGCGCGCAGCGAGTTCGCGTGCGGCAGCCAGCCGATCGGATTGGATCGCCGCCGTTTGGGTGCCGAGCAGTCGTGCGGCTTCGAGTGGGTGGGGCGTGAGGATCGTGTGGCGGCCTTGCGCGGCGCGCCGCGCCAGCTGGGCCTGCAAGCCCGGGTCGTGCGCCAGCGCATTGAGCGCGTCGGCGTCGAGCAGCAGCCGACCTGCACGTGAGAGCACCGAGGCGAACCACGGCCAAGGTGCGCTGCCAGCGCCGCTGCCGCACACCACTGTGCTCTCCTCGAGGCGAACGCTGCGCGATTGCAGGGACGCGACCTCGCGCAGCATGAGTTCAGGCCGTTCGAGGTCGAACGCGCCGACGGCAGGGTCGAGTGGCGCCAGCATGACCCGGCCGGCCCCGGCCAGCGAAGCGGCCCGCGCGCACAACACAACGGCGCCGGCCATGCCGGCTGCGCCGCCGACCGCCCAGACATCGCCAAAGCTGCCCTTGTGATGCGCATGCCGGCGGCTCGGCCACGACGCCGCGCCGGGGCATGACAGGCGCGCGGCGGCCGGCTCCAGGCCGGCGGCGTAACCCAAGTCGCTGAACCAGACCGAGCCGGCGTGGTCGCGGCCCTGGCCGGTGAAGAGCCCCGGCTTGAGGCTGAGCAAGGCCAGCGTCCAGCGCGCGCGCACGCAGGCGACGGGGTCGAAGACGCTGCCGTGCTCGCCGTCCAGCCCACTCGGCACGTCGACCGCCAAGGTCGGTGCGGGCGAGGCATTGAGTTCGGCGATGGCGTCTCGGTGCCAGCCTTCGGGGGCGCTTCGAAGGCCGATGCCGAACAAGGCGTCGATGGCGAGGTCGAGCGG
>JANONH010000247.1:0-1828 GCA_031420735.1 Methylibium sp. | reverse complement strand
ACCACCAGCCGCGGGTCGGCCGGCACGATGTCGGCAATGGTCTCGCGCGGCGGGATCACCGCGCCCGCGCTCGGGAAGCGCAGGTTGACCACTTCGCCGGCGGCCGGCGCCACGATGACCTGCCGCGAGGCGGCGTCGGTGGTCTTGCGCAATTCCTGCTGGATGTCGGAGAGCCGCACCGACGCGAGCTTCAACTGGTCGCTGGCCTGCTGGCGGTAGTCGCTCTCGAGTGACTTGATGCGCAGGTCGGAGTCGACCGCGCGTCCCTGGGCTCGCGCCAGCTCGGAACGACGCTCTTCGAGCTTGACGCCGTAGTCGCTGACGGTCGCCTCGATCTGCGAGATGCGGGTGGCCGAGATGAAGCCGTCCTTGAGCAAGCCGCGGTTGATCTCGAGCTCGGCTTTCTGCGCCCGCAGGGAGTCGCCGGCCTGCACGATCTGCTCGCGCAGCGCGGCCTCTTCCTGCACCACGCGCTCGCGCTGGGTGCGCAGCAAGGCGATCTGGCCGACCAGTGCATCGCGACGCGCGCCGAACAGCGAGCGTTCCTTCTTCAAGTGCTCGAACAGCTTGCCGTCCGCGGCGGCGGCCGCCGACAGGTCGGGCGCAAAGCCGAAAGTCGGCGCGCCCAACTGCTCGGCTTCCAGCCGGGCCATGCTGGCGCGCTCGGTGGCCAGGCGGTAGGAAAGGCGCTGCTGATCGGCGTCGACCGAGACGTCGCCGAGCACCAGCAAGGTGTCGCCCTTTTCAACGCGCTGGCCGTCACGCACCCTCACCTCGCGCACCAGGCCACCTTCGGCGTGCTGCACCGGACGGCGGTCGAGGTCGACCTTCACGAACGCGCCGGCCACCACGGCCGACGAAAGCGGCGCCAGCGCCATCCAGGCGCCCAGCGGCAGCAGGCCGAGCAGCAACACCAGCGCCGCGCGGCGCGCCAGGCGGCTGGCTTCGGCCAAGTGCGGCGCCAGGGCGGCGTCGGACGGCGCCAAAGCAGGGCTGGCGGCGCTCACGAAACACGCTCCTGGACCTTGTGCAGCATCTCCATCACGCGGGCACCGGCAGGGCCGTTGCCCTCCCCTACCTCAGCGCCGCTGGCGTGGACCTTTTGCGGCATCGCCACGACCTGCGCACCGGCACTTGCGGTCTGAGCAGCGGCGGGCCGTGCGTTCTGCTGCATGGCCTTCATCACCTCGGCCGTGCTGCCGTAATGCAGCGTGCGGCCGGCCTCCAGCACGAGCATCTTGTCGATGTGCGCGATGAGCGTGGTGCGGTGCGTGACGATCACCACCGTGACCTCGCCGCGCAGCGCCTTGAGGGCTTCGCCGAGTGCTTGCTCGCCGGCGCCGTCGAGGTTGGCGTTGGGCTCGTCGAGCAGCACCAGCCGCGGCTCGCCGTAGAGCGCCCGCGCGAGCGCGATGCGCTGGCGCTGCCCGGGCGAGAGCGTCACGCCTGAAGGGTCGATCTCGGTGTCGTAGCCCTGCGGCAGCGAGAGCACCAGCTCGTGGACGTGGGCGCGCTGGGCGGCGCGCACCACTTGCGCAGAGTCGACCGCGCCGAGCCGGGCGATATTTTCCGCCACCGTGCCGTGAAACAGCTCGACGTCCTGCGGCACATAGCCGATGTAGGGGCCGAGCGCTTCGCGCGGCCACTGCGCGAGGTCGGCCTGGTCGAGCCGCACGACACCGGCGCTCGGGTGCCAGATGCCGGTGAGGATGCGCAGCAAGGTCGACTTGCCCGCCGCACTCGGGCCGATGATGGCCAGCGACTCGCCGGGTTCGAGCGCGAGCGAGACGCCACCGAGGATGACGCGGTCGCCGCCCGGCACGCGGTA
>JANONH010000246.1:0-4277 GCA_031420735.1 Methylibium sp. | reverse complement strand
AGAGGCAGACGCTTCTTTTGCCCTGGGTATTGGGTGCGGGGGTGGCGGAAAACGGTGCTTGCCGGCCAAGCCTCTAAGGCGGTCGAGCCATTTTTTTTCCGGGCTTCTGCATCCAAGTTTTCAAGCAGCGCGTAGTGCCATGTGCGACCTCGAACTTCTGCCCCTTGCTCGGAGCCCCGCTGCGACGGGTCGTTGTGTTTCTCAATCGTTTTAAAAAGGAGACAGCATGTCCATCCCAACCCGCCGTTCAGGTATTCACCGTGCGCATCGCGTGGCACTCGCCTGCGCCTTGCTCGCCGCGAGTAGCGCCGCGCTTGCCTCGAGCCACCGCGAGGCACCGGCCATCGCGGGCTCGCCCCAGGTCGATGCCACCGACTTTTATATGTTTCGCAGCTACGAGGGCGCTCGCGACAATTACGTGACCTTGATTGCCAATTACATGCCGCTGCAAGACGCCTACGGTGGCCCCAATTACTACAAGTTCGACGCCAACGCGCTTTACGAGATCCACATCGACAACACCGGCGATGCGGTCGAGGACATCAGCTTCCAATTTCGTTTCACCAATGAACTAAAAGACCTGAAGGTGCCGTCGTTCGGAACGCAGACCTCGATCCCGCTCACGCAGCAGGGCGCCATCAGCGCCGTGAACGACGCCAATTCCAACGTGCGTGAGACCTTCACCTTGGACATGGTGACTGGCGACCGCCGCAAGGGCACCAAGACCGCCGTGATGAATGGCGCCAATGCGGTGTTCGACAAGCCGGTCGACAACATCGGCTCCAAGACCTTTGCCGACTATGCCGGCTATGCCGCTCTGCATATTTACACCGTGAACCTGCCGGGATGCTCGCAGCCAGCCAAGGTGTTCGTCGGCCAGCGCAAGGAGCCGTTTGCCATCAATGTCGGCGCGATCTTCGACCTGGTTAACGCGCCTGTGTCGGTCATCACCGACCCGGCACAGATCAACGCCGCGGGCCCCGGCGACCTGGACGACAAGAACGTCAGCACGCTCGCGCTCGAAGTGCACCGCGACTGCCTCATCACCAGCCCGGGTGCAGCTGCCACCAGCCCGGCTGCCGTCATTGGCGGCTGGACCACCGCCAGCGTGCGCCAAGGCAAGCTGCATTCCGGCTCGCCCAAGCCCGGCTTCGACACCGCCGCCGTGAAGGCCGGGCCGTGGACACAGGTTTCTCGCCTGGGCATGCCGCTCGTCAACGAGGTTGTCATCGGCCTTAAAGACAAAGACCGTTTCAACTCGTCCAAGCCAAGCGGCGACGCGCAGTTCGCCGGCTACGTGACCAACCCGACCTTGCCGGTGTTGATCGACGCCGTGCTTTCGTTGGGCGGCGCGGCACCCACCAACGCGGGTCGCGTGGACCTGCAGACGGTCTTCCTAACCGGCATCGTGGGCGTCAACCAGATGAGCACGGTCACGCCTTCCGAGATGATGCGGCTCAACACTGCGATTCCTCCGGTGGCAGAGGCGAACCAAAACCGCCTCGGCCTGGTCGGCAATATCCTTGCCGGTGGCACCGACAGCGCGGGCTACCCGAACGGTCGCCGGCCCAAGGACGACGTCACCGACATCTCGCTGGTGGCGATGATGGGCGGCTTGTGCATGGCCAATGGCACCGGCAACGCACTCGGCTTCGGCACCGATTGCAACCCGGGTGCCGTGCCGCTGGGCCAGACCGCCTTCGCGCTGCATGACGCGGTCGACCAGGCGGCGATCACGCTGCTGCCTGCCTTCCCTTACCTCGCCACGCCGCTCGGTGGAGCCGGCGCTACCGCCATGCCGGCTGCTGCCGGCACGTCGCGCGCCAAGCAGCGTTAAAGCAGCAAGGAGCACCCCATGAGCAAATCGATTCGACATCGCGCAAGCTGGCTCGTGCTGGCCGCCGCCGCTTTGGCCCTTGGGGCCTGCGGCGGGAACAACGACTCGCCCCAGGCGGCGCCGCCGCCGGCGGACAACTCGGTTCCGCCGGCGAGCGCGGGCAGTAGCTTCCAGGGCTTTATCGCCTACATCGCCAGCCTGGCGGGCGTTGCCTACGACGCCGCGGAGCCAGCCGACATGACAGCCTTCAACGGCCCGACCGACAACGCCGACGCGGAGGAGCCGGCTGCCACCTCGGCCGACCTGTAGCGGCGTGAGCAGGAGCGGGTCGAAAGTCCCCCTCCTGCTGCGGTGGCCCGCCCGAGGCGTCGATCCGACGCGCCTCGCGGCGGGCGCCTTTCCATTGGTTTTTTCCCTGAGGGTCGATCGAGGTGCATCGGTGGCGGCTCTTTTAAACTCGGCGCCGCATGAACAAGTTCACTGTCACCGCTCTGTCCTGGCTTGCCGCTGCAGCGCTCGTGTTCCCGAGCGCCGCGCTCGAGGCCGTCGAAGTCAAACCGCGCAGCGACGACGAAGTGATCGAGACGCTTCCTGCGCTCGGTAGTTTGGTTGCAGAGCAGCGCCGCCAGCGCCGCCAACTCGCAGCCGCACCGCGCGATGCAGCCACCGCATTGGCCTTGTCCAAAAGCACGCTGGAGCGCGCCCGCAGCGACGGCGACGCGCGCCTGGCCGGCCAGGCGCTCGGCGTCCTCAGGGGCTGGGATGGCGACGACAAGACGCCGGTTGAGATTCGCATGCAGCGCGCCACCTTGCTGCAACATTTGCACCGCTTCGACGCCGCCCAGCGCGAGCTCGAGGTCTTGGTGCGAGAGCAGCCGCGCCATTCGCAGGCCTGGCTGACTCTGGCCACCCTGCACCGCGTGCAGGGCCGCTACGAGGAGTCGGACGCCGCCTGCGCGCGCCTGTCTGCCGCCGGCCAGCCGCTCTACGGCGGCGCCTGCATCACCGAGAACCGCGCGCTGCGCGGCGAGTTCGACGCTGCCCGGCGGCGCTTCGAGGCGCTCGTTGGGCAGGCACCCGGCAACCCCGGCTGGGCGGCCTGGATCCGCACCTCGCTGGGCGAACTCGAGCTGCGCGCCGGCCGGCTCGACGCCGCCGTGACACAACTGCAGGCCGCGCTGCGGCTCGAACGCGACCCCTACACGCGGCTGGCGCTGGTCGACGCGCTGATCGAGGGCCGGCGCTTCACCGAAGCGCAGACCCAACTGGCCGGTGCCGGCGACGGCGACGGGGCGCTGCTGCGACGCGCCATCGTGACCCAGGCGCTCGGCACCGCCGACGCCGCGGAGCACAAGCGCGTGCTGGCCGAACGCTATGCACAAGCGGCACTGCGCCCCGATGCCGACCTGCACGCGCGCGAGCGGGCGCGCTTCGCGCTCGAGGTTGAGCGCGACCCGCCGCGCGCGCTCGAGCTCGCACGCAGCAACCTGCTAACCCAGCGCGAAGCCATCGACCTGGTACTCATGCACCGTGCCGCTCGGGCGGCCGGCGACGAGCAGGCGCTGGCCGAGGTGGCAGCGCTTGCGCAGCGCATTGGCCTGCGCGACATGCGCCTTGGGCCGCCAGCGGTGAAGGCGCCGCCCAGCGACATTGGCGTGCGCCAAGGCTTGGCCGGGCCTTTGACACCGTCGCATCACCCGTCCGCTCGCTGGGGCAAGGCTTGACGTCGCCAGCGGACCTTGCCGGCCCTGGCGCGCGGCCCGCAGCGCCCTACAGCTTGGGCCGGGCGCTGGCTCGCTTTACCGCCGCGGCCGCGACCGCCCTGGCCGCCCTGGTGGTCTCTGCACCGGCCCTGGCGCACCAGGCGAGCGACGCCTACCTGCGCGCCAGCCCCGATGCCCAGGGCCGGCTCATGCTGCAGGCGGACGTGGCGCTGCGCGATCTTGAAGTGGCGCTCGAGCTAGACAGCAACAGCGACGGCAAGCTCGCCTGGGGCGAGATCCGCAAGCGTGAAACCGAGATCGCGGGCTACGTGGCGGCCCACCTGCAGTTCGACGAAGGGCGTTGCAAACTGGAAGCCGCGCGCTTTTCGCTCGACCGCAAAGCCGACGGCACCTACGCCGTGCTGCGCTACGGCAGCGATTGCCTGGTGGCGAATACGCCGTCGCTCACCTACCGGCTGTTTCGTGACATCGACCCCACGCACCGCGGCCTGTTGCTGGTTTTCGATGCCAAGGGGCAGGCCGTCGGCGACCTGCAAAGCCTCGCACCCGGCTCGCCGGCTCGGCCTCTGGACTTCGCGCTCGTTGCGGCCCAGGCGCCTGCCGGCGCCGCGCCGCAGGCGAGTGCCGCAGTCGGCGGCGGCTTCTTCGGCGAAGGCCTGCACCACATCCTTATCGGCGCCGACCACGTGCTGTTCCTGGTGTGCCTGATGCTGCCG
>JANONH010000245.1:0-20454 GCA_031420735.1 Methylibium sp. | reverse complement strand
ATCCACGCCGTCGAGGCCAATTTCTTGAGCCCACTGTTCATCGCCAGGCGCCTGGCGCTCAGCCCTGTGGCGGTGTTTGTTGCCGTGCTGTTCTGGGGCTGGCTGTGGGGCCTGGCCGGCGCCTTGCTCGCCGTGCCGCTGCTCGTGGGGCTGCGCAGCGCCTGCCGACGCGTGCGCCGCCTGCATCTTCTCTGCCTCTACCTCGAAGGCGGTCGCAGCGAGCCGCCGAGCCTGCGCTCGCTGCTGCGCGCGGGGCCGCGGCGCTCGCGGCGCGAGCGGCAGTCGTCCGCTGACGTCGGCTGAACCAGCAGCCGCGGGCGGCTGCTTTTGCTTTTTCTTTCGCGCGCAGGCCGATGCGTTGCCGGCGACGCTCGCGCCCGGGTGCGAACCGGCGGCTCTCAGGCAGCGCCGGCCGCCTTGTCCTTGCTGGCAATTTCCGCAATGACGCGAGCCAGGAACTGCGGCGCCACGATCGGCTTGAACTCGACGTGGGCGTAACCCGCGGCCAGCGCCTGCGCCCGGCTTGCATGGTCGCTGTAGGCGGTGAGCGCGATGGCTTTGGGCGCGAGCGGGTGCTCGCGCAAGCGGCGCATGAATTCCAGGCCGTCCATGCCGGGTAGGCCCAGGTCGCTGATGACCAGGTCGAACATGCCGTTCTCGGCTGCCGCGAGCGCCTGCTCGGGTTGGTCGAACGCGCGCACGATGGCACCCTGCTGGCGCAGCAACAGGCTCATCAGTTCAAGCGCGTCGGCTTCGTCCTCCAGCACCAAGATGCGGCGCCAGGCGAGCGGCAGTTCGGTGTCGCGCGCCGAGACCGCCGCAGTCGGCGGGCGCGGCTCGGCCGCATGGCCTGCAGCATCGGTGGCGGGGGGCGACGTCGCAAGGCTCGGGCCGCGTTCGGCCGAACGCGGCTCGTCGGGTGGGGGCGCGGGCAAGGCCTCGGGGCGGCCCTTCGGTGCGCCGTGCGGCACGTCCAGCAAAGGCAGCTCGACGGTCGCATGGCTCCCCTTGCCCAAGCCCTCGCTCGTGATGCAGAGGCTGCCGCCGTGCAGCTCGGCCAGGCTGCGGGCGAGTGCCAGGCCGATGCCCAGGCCGTTTTGCGAGCGCGAGATGGAGCCGTCGCCCTGCATGAAGCGCGTAAAGAGCCGCGGCAGCAGCGCGGGCTCAATGCCGGCGCCGTTGTCGACGATGTCCACGCACACGCTGCGCGGGCCCGGGCGCATGCGGACCTCGATGTGGCCGTTGACGGGCGTGTACTTGACGGCATTGCCCAGCAAATTAGCGAACACCTGGGCCAGGCGCGCCGGCTCGCCCAGGCACTGCACGCCGGAGACGATGCCGCGCGTGTCGATGGCGATCCACTTCGCGCTGGCCACCGGCTGCAGCGCCTCGACCGCGCCGCGCAGCACATCGCCCAAGTCGAGCGGCGCGCGCTCGATGCGCAGGGTGCCGCTGGTCAGGCGGCTCATGTCGAGCAGGTTGTCGATGAGCGAGGCCTGCGCGCGGGTGTTGCGCTCGATCGCTTCGGCCGCCCGCTGCACGAGCGCGGCGTCGGTGTTTGCGTGGCTCAGCACGTGGACCCAGCCCGCGATGGCATTGAGCGGCGTACGCAACTCGTGGCTGAGGTTGGCAAGAAATTCGTCTTTGAGCTGCACCGAACGCTGCAGTTCGCCGTGCGCAGCGCGCTCGGCCTGCAGCGAGCGTGCCTGCTCCGAGGCGTCTCGCGTGGTCACCGCCAGGCGCTCGCCGAGCGCCACCGACAAGGTCTGGCACGGCACGCTGCGCTCGCCGTCGTCGCGCGTGAAGTCGGCGCGGCGCGGTCGGCCATCGCGCATGACCTCTTGCCAGTGCAGGAAGCGCGCAGCTAAAAAGGCGTCGCCCGGGTGGTCGGAAAGCACCCGCAGCCCGACGCGCGCCCGCGCCGAAGCACCGAGCAGCGCCTCACCGGCCGGGTTGATATAGGTCCACGTGAAATCGGCGATGTCGGCGCTGCCCGCCAGGCGCACCGGCTCGAGCAACTCGAAGGCGTCGAGCGACAGCTCCTGCGCCGCTTTGAAGAGCGCCAGCTCGTTTTTCTGCCGTGCGCGCTGCGCGTGGGCCTCGGTCACGTCGGCAAACACGCTGCGCAAGCCCTCGATGCGCGCGCTCGCCTCGCCGTGGCCGAAGATGGGCGTGAGGCTGTGCGCCAGGTAGCGCGTGCCGGCGTGGGTGACGAGCGCGAAATCGCCACGCAAGGCCACGCCGCTCGCGAGCACTCGGCGCTGGGCTTCCATGAGCGGCTCGCCGAGCAGCGCGCCCGACAAGTCGACGGCGGTCTTGCCCAGCCACTTGTCGGCCGCAAGCGAGGGCGGCCCGTGCACCCAGGTGTAGCGCAACTCGCCGTCGAGTTCGGCCAGCCCGACCTCGCCCTCGCCGAGTGCAGTCTGCAAATGCGCGCGATCCGCTGCGGCGCGCTCGAGGGCGAAGACCCGGCGATGCTTGCGAACAAAGGATTTCTGGAGCACCTGCGAGAGTGCCGCCACGAGCAGGCCGAACGGCACGAGCAACAAGAGCCGCACCAGGGTCGGGGTGTCGACCACGGGGCCGGCTTGCAAGGATTCGGCAAGCAGCGCCGCAGCACCCAGCGCCGTGACCCAGGCTCCGGGCCAGAAGCCGCCAAGCAAGGCCGCCAGCGCAGCGGCAAAACCGGCGATGGCGAAGCCAACTGTCGGGTCGGTAAAAGGCACGCTCAGCCAATGCAGCGCACCGGCCACCAGCACGATCAGGGTCGCTGCAGCCCAGCGCCGCGCCGGCGTGAGCCAGCGCGGCACCGACTCGTTTGGCAAAAGCAGCGCCGCACCGGCCGGCGCAGGCACGGGCGGGCGCGCAGTCACTGGGCCAGCCATGCCCTGAACGGGCTTTAACCGCAAGCCGGCACGAGTTCGTGCAGGCATGCGTGTCGCATGCCGGGGGCGCCGGCCGCGCAATAACGCCATATGAGCATGCCGCGCTCGGCGTCCGACGCGCCCCGTGCCCCGTCTGCGGGGCCGGCCGCTGGGGCGGACCGTTCCGCCGCCAGGCACAGCGGAGCGCCGAGCGGCGGCGCTACCGCAGCAGGCCGGCTCTGCGCGAGCATCGAGCGCGGCGCCCCCGAAGGTGCGGTGAGAAAAGCCGCGCAGGCCACAAGACCCAGGCAAGCGAGTGGCACCACGACACGGAGGTAGGCGGCATGACTCATGTACCCGAGTCAGTAGCAAACCGTGTGCCGAGCATGGATATACGTTTGAAAACTTTGCCGTCAGGCCGACATGTCGATCGCCAAGATTTCGTTCGCGCCACGACCGTTCTTGCGATTTGGCGTGCAGAAGCCGGGTGTTGCTGTCAGTGACGCAAAGATAGAACGGGCACGCCACCTGCACCGCGGGGGCACAGCGTGCTTTGAATCGGAGACCGAGATGACGGCGAACCAGGACACCGAGCCAACGCAATACGGCAGCCAGGCAGAGCGCTCACGCGACCAGACGCCGGAGCGCAGGCGCGTCGGCGGGCGTGAGCACCCCAATTTAGAACGGCGCGGCTCCCAGCCCCACCCTGTATTCGCCGCAGCGCGCCAGCCGACCACGCGAAAGCGCTGAGAGGTGTGAACCAAGGCGGCGCGCTTTGCCGCATCGCCTGCGGAGCTGTCCGTCCACGTCACGAATGCTGCACGCTTGCTGGCTTATTTGCTGGCGCGGCGCCTCAAAGCTTGCTTGAGGCCGGCACCACACCGCGCGCCGCCAACGCTGTGCGCTCGCGGGCACAGGTGTTGCCCTTTGGCCTGCGTAGAGCCCAAGAAGAAGCCAAGCCGTGCGCATCACCTATTTCACCGAAACCTACACCCCGGAAGTCAATGGCGTGGCGCTGACGGTGGAGCGCACCGTGCGCCACCTGCGCGAGCGAGGCCACGCGCTCGACCTCGTTCGGCCGCGCCAGCCTGCCGAAGAAGCGCGCTGCGACGAGCGCGAATGGCGCACCGCCGGGGCTGCGATCCCGATGTACCCCGACCTGCGCTTCGGTCTGGCGCGGGTGGCGGCCGTCAAGCGGCGGCTGCACAGCAGTCGCACCCAGCTCGTGCACGTGGCGACCCAAGGCCCGCTTGGCCGCGCTGCGCTGCTGGCCGCGCGCAGCCTGGGCCTGCCGGTCACGACCGACTTTCGCACCAACTTCCACGCCTACAGCCACTACTACCGGCTCGGCGCGCTGGCGCCGCTCGTGTGGCGTTATCTGCGCAACTTCCACAACGAAGCCGATTGCAGCTTCGTGCCCACCCGCGCCCTGGCAGAGGAGATGCGCGGCCAGGGCTTCGAGCGCCTCGAGGTGGTGGGCCGCGGCGTCGACGCCGAGCTGTTTACGCCCAAGCGGCGCAGCCGCGCGCTGCGCTCGAATTGGGGCGTCGTGTCCGACCAGCCGGTCATGCTCTACGTCGGCCGGCTGGCCGCTGAAAAGAACGTCGAGCTGGCGCTGCGGGCCTTTGTCGAGTGCCGTCGCGAGCGGCCCGACGCCCGCATGGTGGTGGTGGGCGACGGGCCGCAGCGCGCGTTGCTGCAGGCGCGTTTTCCAGGCGTGCGCTTCGTCGGCACGCAGCGCGGCGAGGCATTGGCCGCGCACTACGCGAGCGCCGACATCTTCGTGTTCCCGAGCGCAAGCGAAACCTTCGGCAACGTCACGCTCGAGGCGCTGGCCAGCGGCCTGGCGGTGCTTGCCTTCGACACCGCCGCCGCGGCCGAGCACGTCTCGGACGGCGTGAACGGCATGCTGGTGCAAACCGGCCAGGCGGCTGGCTTCGTGGCGCGCGCGCGCCAGGCAATCAAGAGCCCGCAGAGCATGTCGCAGTCCTTGATGCGCCAATTGGCGCGCGAGAGCGCGCTCTCGGCCAATTGGGACGATGTGCTGCAGCGCTTCGAGCGCCGCCTGTTGCACCATGCCGCCCTGCATGCGGCGCTGCGGCGGCACGATGTGGCGGCCGTGGCCTGAAGCCGCTCGCCGCGCGCGCTGGGCGGCGCGCGACCTGCAGATGGCGATCGCGCTGCAACGCGCCATTGCGCAACCCCTGTTAAGGCTCGTGCTCGCCGGGGTCAGCAGGCTGGCAGACGGCGTGCTGTGGTACGCCGTCATGATTGGGCTGCCCTTTACCGGTACGCCGCAGGCTTGGCAGTGCGCGCTGCAGATGCTGTGCGTGGGCACCATCAACTTGGTGATTTATTGCCAGATCAAGCGCCGCATCGGGCGCCACCGGCCTTTCGTGAACTGCCCCGACATCCTGGCCTGCACGCGCGTGCTCGACCAATTCAGTTTCCCGAGCGGCCACACCCTGCATGCGGTGGCGTTTGCCTTGCTGCTGTCTTACCACTACCCATCGTTGGCTGCGTTGGTGTGGAGCTTTGCGGCGCTGGTCGGCGTCTCGCGCGTCGTGCTCGGGCTGCACTACCCGAGCGATGTGCTCGCCAGTGTGGCGGGCGGTCTGGCCAGTGCCGGCGTGGCGCTATGGGCTTGGCCTTGAAGCGGCCCAAGCCGACGAGCTACGCGGTACGCCCCCGCGCGTGGTCTCTCGCGACGTCGGGTCTCCGCGGCCTTTGTTATGCGGGTACGCCCCCGCGTGCGTGGATCTCTCAGACCGAAGGCCGGGGCGCCTTGCTTTCGTTTTCTCGTGCTCTTTCTTTCAGCGCGATGCGCAGGCGGCGCGCTTCGATGGCGTAGACCAGGTTGCCGGCGTTGGTGAGGCGCAGTCGCGAGCCGCGCCGCTCCATCCAGCCCACCAGCAAGAAGCGGTCGGCCATGCGCTCATCGAAGGCTTCGGCGTCACTCAGCGCGGCGACCGTGTCGACCAATGCGCGGCACAGGTCGGGCCGTGCACGCGCCAGGCCCAGCGGTCCAGAGACGGTTTCGAGCGCGGAACGAGAGTCGAAGACGGCGGACATGATGTTTGGCCCGAAGTGACGGTGGCTGGTTTGATTTCTGTGAACCGCACTAAGCAAGCTGCGTACCCGGCACCCCGACGAGCCACCGACGACGCGCTTCAAACAACGCGCCCACGAGCGACGCGCCACGACGCGACGGCACGCGCGTCTACTCAAGGCATACCCGCCTCGCTGCGCACTTGGGGCTCGAAGTGCCGCGCCGAGGCTTGCGCCAAGGTCAGCGCCTCGCGGCAACGTAGCGCCTTCGCAAGCAGGCCCATCCAGCTCTCGAGCACGCCGGGGTGGTCGGCGTCGTTGGGGTGCAGCTCGAAGCGCAGCAAGGGCTGCTCGCGTTCATGGTGTGCGACGGCTCGATTCCAGTGGACCGAGAGCACGCGGCGCCAGGCGCTGCGTGTGCTGTAGACGATGCTCTGGCTGCGCAGGCGCTCGCGCGTGGGCAAGGCGACCAGGCCGCCCAGAGTGCAGGTGTAGCGAAAGCCAAGCTCGTCGAGTGCCTGCCAACTGCCTTCGCTGAGCAGCCAGGCCGGCGCGACGAAGCCGTGCAGCGGCCAGCCTTGTTGCTCGAACCAAGCCATGCCGGCAAGCAGACGCTCCGCTGCCTGAGCTTTGGAGAGTGCAGCGAATTCGCCCTCGCCGGCGGTGTACCAGCGGCGCCGGGCGTGGTCGAGCCAACCACTCGGCGTGCCGTCGTCGAGGTGGGTGTAGCCGTGCAGCGCGATCTCGTCGCCGTGCGCAGCGGCGACGTCGAGCCAGCGCTCGAACATGGCGCTCGGCGCACAACCGTGATGCTGCGGCACGGCCAGCAAGGTCATGGGCAGGGGCGCGCCGGGCGCTGCGAGCGACTGCACGCGCTCGCGCACTCTCTCGCAGGCCGCCCAGGTGGACGGAGCAACGTCGTGCATGACGATGCAAAGGGCGTGGGCAATGCCCGCCCTGGGGTGGCGGCCCGCCAGTGCGGCGGCACCCGTTATTGCAGCCGGCGTGGTGCTCAAGCGCGTGCTCCGCTGCCTGCGACGCGCCGGCTCAGATGGCGTCTTCTCCGCCCAGACCGAGCGGTTGCCGCCACAACACGGCCGGCTGCGTGGCGCCGCAGGCCGACGCGGCACCGACACCCTGCATCAGCCGCCGATAGCGTTCGATGAGCGAGGGCATCACATGGGCCCAGTCGTGCGTCTCGGCGCAGGCACGCGCTGCGCCACCCAAAATAGCGCGGTCGGCGGCAAGCGCTGCGGCAATCGCTTCTGCCCAGGCGTGGCTGGCGCGGCAATCGACACCGATACCGCCGCCTTCCTGCAGCAGTTCGGCCAGGCCGGCGGCGCGCTGCAGCACCACCGGCGTGCCGCAAGCCATCGCCTCGAGCGCGGCCAAGCCGAATGTTTCCTGGTCGCCGGCGTGAACAAAGGCGTCTGCGCTCGCCAGCATGCGGGCCAAGGCCAGGTTGCCGCCCTGAAACGGCAGCAAACGCAGCTGCGGACCCGGCGGCGGCGGCTTGGGCCCGGCACCCACGCAGACGAGCAGATGGCCCGGACCGAGCCAGCGCACTGCCTCGGCAAGGCGCTCGAGGTTCTTCTCCGGGGCGAAACGCCCGGCGTAGAGCAAGACGCGGGTGGCGTCATCGACCCCGAGTTCGCGCTTCCAGAGTGGGTCGCGCTCGCGCGGGTGGAACACGCCCGTGTCCACGCCGAGCGGCTGCTGCAGCACGCGCGCCACGCCCAGGCCTTGCAGCAGCTCGGCCATCGAGCGGCTGGGGGCGAGCACGGCATCGAAGCGCCGATAGGCGTGGCGCAGGTATCGGCTTGCCGCGCGCGCGGCAGCGCGCGCCAGCGGTCCGCTGCCGCCGGCCGCTTGCCGCGCCAGCGCCACCAGGTCGCTGTGGCAGAAAGCGAGCACCGGCACACCCAGGCGCTGGCCAGCGTCGAGCGCCGACCAGGCCAGCCGGTAGGGGTCGCCAGCCTCGATGAGGTCGGGCGCAAGGCGCACCAGCCGCTCGCATGCGCGGCGGCGTGAATACGGCAGCCGGTAGCCGCCACCGCCGGGCAGCGGCAGCCCACCGGCGTCAAGGAAACCCGGCCCGCTGGTGCCGGGCGCGAAGATGGTGTGGCGCCAGCCCTGCAGGCGCAGCCAATGGCGCTTGCTGAGCAGGTAGCGACGCACGCCGCCCCCGGTGGCGCTCCAGAACATGGTCGCATCTGCGAAATGCAGGCGCGAACCCATGGCATGACCCGCAGAAAAGTCGAAGTCGAGCGGGTTCGAGCGGGCGGTCATGGGCGGTGGGTTGCGGCGGTCTACACGGCAGCACGGCAACCGGCATGCCCTGCGGCGTCGGGCATGGAACCTGCCAAAGGGAGGTGCAGCCCCGAGCCGTTACATAGACCCCTTGAATCCACCCCGAGGCAAAAGCCGATCTAAACCAAGCGAGATTCAGATATGGAACCGCCCGTCCGTCGAGAAGCCGCCGAAGATTGCATGCAAGACCACTCGCGAGACACGACGCAAGGCGGCTCGCGAGACGCCACGCGGCTCTGGGTGGGTTCGCGACCGTGGCTGATCGCTGTGGGCGCTCTGTATCGCACCGCACTCATGTTGCTTGGCGTCGACCTGCTGGTCACGCTGGCTTTCGGGCCGCTGCCAGTGGCTGGCCATGCGATGGCCGTGTTGGCTGGCGCCATTCTTTTCTCGACACTGGCGCGTGCGCGAGATTTTGTGGCTTCGACCTGAGCGGCCGCGCCGTCGCAAAGCTTTCAAATGCTTGCAACGACGGCGAATTTTTCAACCCTCCTCCCCACCCGAAAAAGCGAGACACACATGAACAACGACGACGTCATCGACACCGTAGACGACTTGATCGAGACCACCAAGGACGGCGAGTACGGCTTTGCCGCCTGTGCCGAGCACGCCAAGTCTGCCGACCTCAAAGCCACTTTCTCACGCCGCGCCGACGAATGCCGACAGGGCGCTGCCGAGTTGCAGCGTTTGGTGGTCGAGCTCGGCGGCAAAGCCGACACCGGCGGCAGCGTGGCCGGCGCCATGCACCGCGGCTGGGTGGCCGTGCGCGGCACGCTCACCACCTACGACGACAAGGCCATGCTCGAGGAGTGCGAGCGCGGAGAAGACCGTGCCAAGGCCGCCTACCGCGACGCGCTGGACGAAGACTTGCCGGCCAATGTGCGTGCGCTCGTCGAGCGCCAGTACCAGGGCGTGCAGCGCAACCATGACGAGATCAAGCGCTTGCGCGACTCGGTCAAGACCGCCGTTCGCTGACACGCCGTTTTCGAGCTTGGAGAATCGGCCTTGCATGCTTTCTGCCGACGGGCAATGGCCTCGGCCTTGAGTCTGGCGATTGGCGCGTTGCTCTCGGCGTGCGAGCGGCGCTATCCCGAGCCGAGCTATGGCGAGGGCAGGGCCAGTGCGCCGGCTGGCACGGCGCCCGCAGTCGGTGTGTCGCCGGCGGGGAGCCAGCCGCCGGCCGGGGGCGTGGCCGACACCCCCGGCGGCACCGCAAGCCGGTAACAGCTCAGCCGGCTTTCTTCAGGGCGATTAGATCCTGCATGGTGATCGCGCCGATTTGATTCATGTCTTTATCCAAGAGTTCATAGAGAACTCCCTGACCACGAATGCTAAAAGCAATTATCACGTCTTGATCGCCACCGCCTTCTTGATGGGGTTCGGCACTGGGGGGGCTCGAGGTCATTGAGCCAACGGGTCGAACTTCCTTGAGTGTGCCATCCGGTTTATATAAGCGATGCTCTCCCTGCACCACGAATGTATTGTTTTGGGCCAAATGTCGATGAAGAACGATCTTCTCGTTCGCAGCGAACTTGAACAAGACATCTGCGATCCCACGCATTTCGTCCACATCAAGGATGGAATAATGCAAATGTGGAAAATCGCCAAGCATGTTCCATTTGATGTTTCTGTCGTCGAAAGCGTATGTCTGCATTTAAATATTCCTGATTGAATTAGCCGACAACGTATCGGCGCCCCCGTGGCGCCTTGTTTATACGCTGAACGCCGCCTTTTAGCGAACAAATCGCGTCGGGCCCTGGCCAGCGTCTGCAGCCGTGGGTTCAATCCGAGAAACGGTGGCGCGTGCTCGTCACGGCGGCGACTCGAGTTCGAACTCGCTGGGGGTGCCGGGGGGCTCCGAGGATCGTGATCACAGGAAAAAACTCCGGAAACGCAGCGCACCGAGGAGACGCCAATAGACCGAGAGAAAAGGAATGAGCACCGAAGTCGCGAGCACCTCGAAAACGTGCGCCGGCGCATGCGAGGTGGCGCGCAGGCGCCCGAGCGCGAAGCGCCCGACCAGGCCAGCGGCAAGAAATAGCGCCAGCTTGGCGGCCCCCGCCTGGTCGGTTGCGTGCAGCAGCGGTGCAGCCGCGGTGAGTGCGACGATGGCGTAGTGGCCCCAGGGCGGCATGCGCTCGATGCGCTCGCGGTAGGCCCGCGGGTGCTTCTTGTAAAGCAGCGCGTCGAAGTAGGCGTTGTGCTGGCGGCGCAGGCTCGCGCCCCAGCGCTCGGGCGGCACCGAGTACACCACCACGGCCTCTTCACTGCGCCCGATGGTGCCGCCGGCTTCGAGCAGGCGAAATTGCAGGTCGGAGTCTTCGCGCCAGTCGCGCCGGAAGCGCTCGTCGAAACCGCCCACGGCTTGCAGCGCGCTTTTGCGCACGAAGGCATTGGCGCCAACGAATTCGGCGTGCTCGAGGCCTCGCGTGCTGAGTTCGTGGTCGGTCGGCCGCGCGTGCGGCGCGCCATCGCGCGGTGGCACCACCACCCGCCCGCTCACGGCCATGAGCCGCTCGGGCGCGTCGCCGTGCTCGAAGGCTGCAGTGCCGCAGCGCAGCCAATCGGGCGCGGGCAAGGAGTCGTCGTCGGTGAAGGCAATGAGCGGCGCCCAGGCGGCGCGCCAGCCGGCATTGCGCGCGACCGCCGGGCCGCGACCGGCGCTCGCGCGCAGGTAGCGCAGCACTGGCGCCCGGGTGTGGGCGCCGAGCGCTTCGACCAGCGTGCGCGTCTCTTCGTCGTGGCCGTCGTCGACCACCACGATCTCGAACGCCTCGGCATCGAAGCTCTGCACCAGCAAGGCGTGCAGGCAGCGGCGCAGCGGCTCGGGTCGGCCATGGCTTGCCACCACCACCACCGAAACCAGCGGCGACTCGCGCAGCGCCACCACCGAATGCAGCGCGCCGTGCGCAGCACCGGTGGCGCCCGGCGGCGCGGGCTCGAGCGATCGGGCCAGCGGCTCCCGAGCGGCTGCCGTGTTGCGCGCGAGCACACGCCGCGCGCGCCCGCCTGGGGTGGACCGCGAGGCGCTCAAGACCACCCGCCTGCCGCACCCGCCGGCACGCGCGCCATGCGCTCATGCGGACGCCCATGCGTGCTCATGCGCGTGCTCATGCGGGTGCTCATACGGGTGCGTGCAGCGCCGGCTCGGGCGGGCGGCGACGCCCTGCCGGCGCCACCGTGCCGAGCAGGTCGCGTGCCGCATCGGCCACTGCCTCGGGCCGCACGCCGAGCAGGCAGGCGTGGTGGCCCTGCGGGCAGATGCTGTGCAGGCAGTTGCGGCAGGGCACGTCGTGGCTGAGCACGCGCGCGGCGACCTGCCACGGCGTGTGATGCGGATGGGTGAGCGCGTAAAGATCCACCACCGGCGTGCCGACCGCGGCCGCCAAATGCACCGGCCCGGTGTTGTTGGCGATCAGCAGTTCGGCGCCTTCGAGCAAGGCACCGAGTTCGCCCAGGTCCAGCTGCCCGGCCAGCGACAGCGACTGCGCCCGCATGGCGCCGCGCGCCTGCTCGACCAAGGCGTGCTCGCCGGCGTCGCCGGTGAATACGGCGGTGAGGCCGTGGCGAGCTGCCACGCTGTCGGCGGCAACCCCGAAGCGCTCGGCCGGGTAGCGGCGCGCTGGCGCGCTGGCGCCGACATGAACCACGAAGTAGCGTGCCAAGGCGGCAAGCCCGGCGCGCGCCAGCCGCGCGACACAAGCCTCGCGGTGCGCGGCGGTCACGCGAAAGCGCAGCCGCTCGTCGCTCGCATAGCAACCCACGCTCGCCACCAGCGCCAACTGGCGCTCGACTTCGTGGCGCATGCCATCGGCCACGACGTCGAAATCGCGCACCCAGTCGGTGAGCAGGCCGCAGGGGTCTTCGCGGCAATGCGCCAGGCGCAGCGGAATGCCGGCCATGCGGCACAGCAGCGCGGCCGGCAGCGCGCTTTGCGTGCACACGGTAAAGATCACCGCGGCATCGAAGCGCGCATCGGCCAGGCGGTCCACCAAGCGCGCCTCGGCCAGGCCGAGCGAAGCATGCGACTCGCCCGCATCGCTCGCTTCAAGCGCGTTTTGCGGCGCGCGCGCCGACGCAGCCGCTTCCTTGCCTTTGCCGAACCCGGCGACCCACGGCGCTTCAAAGGCGATCAGATCGTGGACGGCCGGCACATGCACCGCCGCCGCGACGCCGCCCTTGGAGGCGAGCAAGGTCAGGCGCGCGTCCGGCAGGCTCTCGGCAAGGGCCGCCAGCGCCGGGGTCGTCATGAGCACATCGCCGAGTTTGTCGAGCCGCACGGCCAGCAGCCGCCGCACGCCGCTCCAGCGTGCGTTCATGGCGCGGCGCTCGGGCCGGTGGCGCCCGGCTGGGCCGAGGCGCGCCGATGCGCCGCAGCGGGCAAGGCCGCGCGTTCGTACGGCATGCCCTCGCCCCGCGCAGCGCCCGCCGAGGCGACGATGAACTCGGCCGCCTCGAGCAGATCGGCGGCGCAATGGTCGGGGGTGCGCAGCGGCGTCAGGCGCCAGACGGCTTCGTTGCCGACGTCGAGCAGCACGCTGCGCACGCCGGCACGCCGGCCGGCCTCGACGTCGTCGAGCGTGTCGCCCACCATCCACGAGCGCGCGAGGTCGAGCCGGTGCGCCACCTGGGCCTGTCGCAGCAGGCCGGCGGCGGGTTTGCGGCACAGGCAAGCCGGCTCGCCCGCGGCACCGGGTGCATGCGGGCAGGCGTAGAAGCCGGCGATCGCCACCCCGCACTCACGCGCAATGCGCTCGATCAGCGCATGCTCGAGCCGCACCAGCTCGGCGCGCGTGAAGCGACCGCTGGCGATGCCGGGCTGGTTGGTCGCGATGACAAGCGCAAAACCGGCCTCGCTGAGCAGGCGCAGGGCCGGCAAGGCACGCGGCGTGAAACCGAGAGTGGCCGGGTCGACGTTGTGCGGCACGTCGCTCACGAGCGTGCCGTCCTTGTCGAGAAAGACCGCCGGGCGCAGACGCTTCTGCGCCGGCACGACAATGGCTTCTTCGGGCTGCCGGCTCATGCCCTGCCCTGCCTGGCGCCCATGGCCCGGCCCGCTAGAAAGCCGCGCGCTGGCTGCGGGCTCGCGATCTCGGCGCCCTGTGCAGGCCGCGCTGTCAGGGGTGAACCGTATTCGCTCACGAGGGCGATGCTTAAAGGCTGGAGTCCCATGATCGGCCGCGTGGCTGCGGAGTTTGTGTTTGTTGCCACGGCTTATGCAAGTGGTGTGCCAGGGTCCGCCAAGCCGGCCACGGGACGGTGCGGCTCCAAAGTTTTGCCGCGGAACGCCCTCCGTTCGGGCCGTCGCACGCGCGTGGCCGGTAAATCCGGCGAGCGAAGGCAAAAACTGCAAGGGCGCCGACGCCTCGCCATACGGCACGGGGTTTGCCAAATCCGCTGATGATCCTTTGCTTGCCTCCGTGCTGACGACGACCCTGCTGCTGGTGGGCGCGGTGCTGTTCGGCATGGCCTTGACCGAGCGGGACGTGAAGCGCTTGCCGCTTTCCACCAGCATCGTCTACCTGTTCGTCGGCTGGGGCGCCGCCTCGCTCGGTACGGCGTTTTCGCGCGTCGACCCGGGCGCGCAGGCCTCGCTGCTGCTGCCCTGCACCGAGGTGGCGCTGCTGATTTCGCTGTTCGCCACCGGCATGCGCCTGGGCATGCCGTCTACGCACCGCGCCTGGAAAACAGCCACGTTGCTGGCCAGCGTGGGCATGGTGGCCAGCATCGGCGCAGCGACCCTCGTCGGGGTGGCGGTGGTGGGCCTGAGCTGGGCGGGCGCGCTGCTGCTCGCGGCCATCCTCGCGCCCACCGACCCGGTGCTCGCCACCGAGGTGCAGATCCATGCGCCCGCCGACCGCGACGCCGTGCGGCTGTCGCTCACCGCCGAGGGCGGCCTCAACGACGGCACCGCATTTCCGGCCGTGATGCTGGCGCTGGGCGTGCTGGGCGTGCACGAACTCGGGCGCTTTGGCATCACCTGGGTTTTGCGCGACGTGCTCTGGGCCGTGCTCGGCGGCGCGGCGCTCGGTGGTCTGCTTGGCCGCGTGCTCGGTGCGGCGGTGCGCGCGCGCCTGCGCCGGCGCCACGATCTCGGTTGGGACGAACTGCTCTACCTCGGCGTCATCGCGCTGGCCTACGGCCTGGCGCGAGCGCTCGAGGTGTCGACCTTCCTGGCGGTGTTCGTGGCCGGCTTCGCGCTGTTTCACGAAACGCCGCCTGCGCGTCATGCAATGCAAGCCGCGCAGGCCGACAGCAGCCGCCTCTCCAAGCGCCTGCTCGCCTTCGGCGAGCGCTGCGAGCGCCTGGTCGAAGTCGCCATGGTGCTGTTCATCGGCGCGTCGCTCAGCTGGGTGCAGTGGCGCTGGCAGCACGTGGCCTATGCGCTGCTGTTGATCGTGCTGGTGCGGCCGCTCTCGGTGCTGGTGGTGACGCGCGGTTCGCGCCAGCGCATGCCGCGCAGCCAGGAGCGACTGATCGCGTGGTTGGGCATCCGCGGCGTGGGCTCGCTGTTCTACCTGGCCTACGCGCTCACGCAGCCGATCGACAGCGCCCTGGCGCACGACCTCATCTCGCTCACCGTGCTGGCGATCGCCATGTCCATCGTCGTGCATGGCGTGTCGGCCACGCCGCTCATGAGCTGGCACCAGCGGCGCAACGGGCGATGAGCTTGGCGCACGGCCGCCCGGAGCCAGGCCCGCTTTCGCCTGGCGAGACAGTGCAGAGCGCGCAGGGTGCGGCAATCGTCCTTCCGCACGGCCGCCCGAGGCAGAGCTTGGTCCCGCCCCGGCGAGACAGCGCAGAGCGCGCAGAGTGCAGCAACCTGCCCCCGCCTCGCCGGTCGAGTTACGCTCGCGGCTCGCCCTGCACCGCCGCCCTGCTGCGCCGCCCCACCATGAGCTTTGCCGCCGCCCTGCATCGACATCTGCGTGCACTCGCGACGAGGCGCGAAACCCTCGAAGCGCGCATTCCCTGGCCCAGAGCCACGCTGCGCACCTATCTGGTCGCAGCCATGCTGCTGGCCACCGTGCCGATCGCGCTGCTGATGGCCTGGCAGGTCGCCAGCGACCTGATTGCGCAGCAGTCGCGCACCGAGGCCTCGTTGCGGCGGCAGGCCAATTCGCTGGCGCAGGAGGTGGAGCGCGAGTTGGTGTCGAGCATCGACACCCTGAGCATCCTGGCGCAGTCGGAGTCGCTGCAGCGCGGCGACGTGGGCGCTTTCGCGCGTGCGCTCGCCACGCGCTCGCTGCTGCGCCCGACCTGGGCGGCGGCCAACCTCATCGACCGCGAGGGCCGGGTCGTGTTCGACACCGCCGACCCCGAGCCCCCACCCGGCGAGCGCCCGCTCGCCTCGGCGCGCTTCGCGCAGGTGCTGCAAGAGGGCCGACCGCAGGTGTCCGACCTCGTGGGCGACGGCCAAAGCGGTAAAGCCCCGCACGGCAGCCCGTATGCCACCGCAGTGGAAGTGCCGGTGGTCGTAGACGGAGCGCCACGCTTCGTGCTTAGAGCCTGGATCGACACGCGTGTCTGGCAAGAGCTGGTCGAGCGCGCGGCGCCGCCCGAGCAGGGCTTCCTGAGCGTCTACGACCGCGAGTTTCGCCTCGTTGCCCGCACCCTGGCTGCGCAGCGCCTGGTCGGCAGCAGCCTGCCCGCGGCCGCAACGCGGATCTTGCGCCGCGAGGCGGCCGGGCTCGAGCGCTTCGCGTCGATCGATGGCGACAACGCCTACATCGCCTGGCACACGGTCCCCATGGCTGGCTGGGGCGTGGCAGTGGGCCTGCATGCCGAGCCGATCGAGGTGGCGCAGCGCGAAGCCATCGCCGCGGCCCTCGCCACCGCCGGCGCCTGCCTGCTGCTCGGGGTGTCGCTCGCACTGTGGCTGGCGCGGCGCGTGACGCAGCCGCTGGACCAACTCGCCAGCCAGGGCGCCGGGCAGCCGCCAACGCGCATCGCGGTGCGTGAAATCGCCGTGCTGCGCGACGCCTTGGTCGAGGCTTACCGTCGCGACGAGCAGGTGCACCGGCAACTCGAGGCCAAGGCCAAAGAGTTCGAGACCCTGTTTGCCGGCAGCCCGATCGGGCTGGCCTTTGCGCAGGACGCGCAGTGCCGCGTGGTCATGCACAACGCGGCGATGGACGCGCTGGTCGGCCCGCCCGAAGGGGCGGGCGACACGCAAGCGGTGGAGATGCGCTTTCGCGGCCGCGTGCTCGAGCGCTCCGAGCAGCCGCTTCACATGGCCGCGGCCTGGGGCCAGGCCGTCAGTGCCATGGAGATGGAGATCCGCGTGCCGGGACGCGCGAGCATCTACGTGATCGTCAATGCCACGCCGCTGGTGGACGCCGAGGGCCGCCCGCGCGGCGCCATCGGCGCGGTGGTCGACATCGGCGAGCGCAAGCGGGCCGAGGCGCGGCTGCTGGCGGCCGACGAGCAACTGCGAGCCAGCCAGCATCTGGTCGACTTGGCGCAGCAGGCCGGCCACGTGGGCTTTTTCAACTACCACTTCGGCAGCGACGAACTGGTGTGGACGCCGGGCCAGGCCATGCTGTTCGGGGTGCCTGCGCAGGCCGGTAGCAGCGCGCCGCGCGGCCAGGCGCACAGGCACGGCGTGCGCCAGCCGCCGCCAGGCTTTGCGCGCGGCTCGGTGGCTGGCGAACCCCTCGCCAGCACGTTGCAAGACTTCGTGAGCCGGGTCGACGCGGACGACCGCGCTGCGGTGGGCCACACACTGCGGGGCATGCTCGCCGCGCGCCAGGAAACCGGCACGCTGGAGTTCCGCGTGCCACTCGAGGGCGGCGCCGTGCGCTGGCTCTCGAGCCGCCTGCTGGTGAGCTACGGCGAGCACGGGCGCCCGCTGCAGATGGTGGGCATCACGCTGGACATGACCGAGCAAAAGGTCGCCGAGAACGCGCGCGCCGAGCTGGTGGCGCGCGAACAAGCCGCGCGGCGGGAGGCCGAGACCTCCAGCCGCGCCAAAGACGAGTTTCTCGCCATGCTCGGCCACGAACTGCGCAACCCGCTTTCGGCCATCACCTCGGCGGCAGAACTCTTGCACCGTGTGGACGCGCGCGCCGAAGTCGCCAAGAATGCGCGCGCCGTGATCACGCGCCAGACCCGCCACCTGGCGCGGCTCATGGACGACCTGCTCGACGTCGGGCGGGTCATCTCCGGGAAGATCTTGCTGTCGCGCAGCGCCACCGACCTGGCGCTGGTGGTGCGCCGTCACGTCGGCGCGGTCGAACTCACCGGCAATGCCGCGGCCCACCGACTTGAACTCGACCTCAACGAAGCGTGGGTCGACGCCGACCCGACACGGCTGGAGCAGATCGTCAACAACCTGCTCACCAACGCCATCAAGTACACGCCCGCCGGTGGCCGCATCGAGGTGCGCGTGAGGCGCGAAGGCGACGAAGCCGTGCTCACGGTCGCCGACACCGGCGTGGGGATTCCCGAGGCCCTGCTGCCACGCATCTTCGACCTCTTCGTGCAGGGCGAGCGCACCCTCGATCGGCGAGCCGGCGGCCTGGGCGTGGGGCTGACGCTGGTGCGCCGCTTGGTCGAACTGCACGGCGGCAGCATCGCGGTGCAAAGCCCCCGCACGGACCCTGCCGCTGGCACCCAGCCGGCCGAGCCGAGCGGCACCGACGGGCCTGCCGCGGCGATGGCGGGCAGTGTCTTCACGATGCGGCTACCGGCCATCGAAGCGCCGACGCGGCGGCACGAGTGGGTGCACCATGAGCGCATGCGCAAACTCCGCGTGCTGGTGATCGAAGACAACGCCGACGCGCTCAGCACCCTGTGCGCCATGCTCGAGCTCGACGGCCACAGCGTGGCCACTGCCGCCGACGGCGAAAGCGGCCTGGCCACGCTGCTCGAGCTACGCCCCGATGCGGCGATCATCGACATCGGCCTGCCCGGCCTTACCGGCTATGAAGTCGCCAAGCGCAGCCGTGCCGCAGGGCATGCGGGCCGCATGATCGCGGTGTCGGGCTATGGCCAGCCGCAGGACGTCAAGCGCTCGCTGCATGCCGGCTTCGATGCCCACCTCGTCAAGCCGGTGGCAGCCAAAGACCTGCAGGCCCTGCTTGCCGCGCAGTAGAGCGGCGCAGCACGGCGCTCGATGCGCGCCGCCATGAGCGGCGGGCGCCGGCTTGGCCAGAGGCGCTTCAGGCTCGCGTACGCGGCAGCTCGTCGTCGCCTTCGTCCTGGGCGTCGTCGTCGTCTTCGTCTTCGGAGTCGGGGTCGTTTTCCGGGTCGTCGGCAGCGCTGTCTTCGGCCACGTTGACCAGATCGTCGGCGCGCTCGGTGAGCAAGAGGTCTTCGCCGTCGACTGCGCCCGCAGGGTCTTCGATGCGGTCGGGTGAAATGTCGGCGGCCTCACGACCGCCATCGCCACCGGCGCTGCGCCGCTCGCCGGTGCCGGACATGTCGCTCGCCAGACCCGGGCCGGTGGATTCGACCGAAGTTTCGAGCCGCTGACTGTCTTCACGCAGGGCGACGTCCACCGGGGCGTTCGGGTCGTCATCGTCTTGCAGCGAAAGGCCCACCATGTCGCTGCCGCTGTCGGAGCTGTCGCTGGGGCCGAGGGCTTCGGTGTCGTGGCCTCGCGGGCGGGGATTGTGCTCGTCGATGCCGAGAATGCTGCTGTGTGCCATGGGGTGCTCCGGCTTGGGTGTTAGCAGCTGCAGCAAACCCCGTTCCATGGCGCGCCTCGGCACCGGCGTGAAATGCGCAGGAACGCCTCTTGCCCAGGCTACGCAACGGTGTTCGCCTTGCGATGGCCGTTCCACAAAGGCCATTGTCCGCACGAGGAGAACCGTCATGCATGAGCGACCGCGCTTTACCCGCAAAAAACGTCCCGAACCCGCCCAGACTTCGCCAGGCTCCGGCGAAGTTGCCCAAGGAGGCGAGCAGGCCTGGACCCCCGATGCCAGCGAGGAAAGCGAGCTCGACGACGAGGACTCGAGCGCCCGCCGCGACAGCTCGATGACCGGCGGCCTGAGCCGCCCGGACGGCGGCTCGCCCAACACGCCGCGCTAGGTCACGGCCGGGTCTGTCGGGTGGCAGACAGTCGCTCGATGTCGTAGCCACGCAGGCGCGCTTCGTCGAGCAGGCGCTGCAGCGTTTCGGTGTCGAGCGCTGGCGTGCGCGAGAGCAGCCACAGGTGCTTGCGGTCGGGCGTGCCAACCAGTGCGCTGCGGTAGCCGGCGTCGACATGGAGCACCCAGTAGTCGGCCCACACCAGCGGCAACCAGCTGAGCCAAGCGGGGGCAAAGCACACGCGCAAACGCGCCGGGTCGGTGGCGTCGCCGGCAACTGCGACACCCTCCGTTTCACTCAGGCTGCCGTCGGCCAGCCGGCAACGGTTGACCATAGAGACGGAGTCGCCCTGCCAGCGATAGGTCGCGTTGACCTCGCCAGCACAAGCGCCTTCGGCAGCGAGCGGCGTGCGCGCGATCTCGAACCAGCGACCGAGAAAGCGATTCAAGTCGAACGACGCCGCCGTGGCCGGCGGCGTCTGGTGACCGCTCGGACTGCGTGACCCCAAAAAAATGGGCAGGGCGACACCCAGCAGCATGGCGGCGGCGCCCTGCGGCGTGCGCCCGCGCAGCCGCGCCGGCAGCAGTGGCAGCAGCAGTGGCAGCGTCCGCGCCCAAGGAATACAGGCAAGCGCCAGGCGCGCCCGCGACAACGGCGCCGCGACGGCAGTGCGCCATGGACCCAAGCGCCGCGACGAGCCGCCGCGCGAGGACAGCAAGACGAGCACGCCAGCCACGCCGGCCGCCGCAGCCGCGACCAGGGTCCAGCGCGCCGCACGCGCGCGGAAGGTCGCGCGCAGATCGCGCGCGCCGACGCGCAGGCGCTGCTCGCGCGCCACGAGGCTTGATTCGGCCGAGCCGATGGCAGCGTTTAGCGCCATGATGCTGGCGGGCAAGTGCTCAGACATGCGGACTGGCTCCGTTGCTTGTCGCGCTGGTGAAGGCATCGGTCTGGCCGCGTGCCGTGGCTGCCCGGTGAACGCCCGCGTGTGCCGCCGCAGCGTTCGGCTCAGCTTTGTCGTGCGGCTCGGCTTTGCCGTGAATCGGAGCTGCAGGCGCAGGCGCGAAGCTCAGGTGCCGCAGCGTCGCCGGCATGCCCAGCAGAGGCGTAAGGCGCTTTATGCGCAGCACAGCCCAGGCTGCGCCGCCCACATTGGCGAGTAAAACCAGGCCGAAGGCAAAGGCCCAATGCACAC
>JANONH010000244.1:0-3474 GCA_031420735.1 Methylibium sp. | reverse complement strand
GCGGCGACGACCTGAAGTCGGCGCAGGCCGCCGCCGAACTCGAGCTCATGAGCGAGAAGGATCTCGGCAAGCGCATCAAGCACCTCGAACGACAGATGCTCGAGCACGCCCGCAACCTCGAGTTCGAGAAGGCCGCGCGCGCGCGCGACCAACTCGCGCTGCTCAAGGAGCAGACCTTCGGCTCGGCGGGGCACGACAACGTGGTGCCCCTCGTTGCCGCCGCGGCATCCGTGCGCCGCTGAACGGTTTCGAGGGCGAATCGGCGCGCCCGTGGCGCCAGCGCGGCGCCCGAAGGCATGGAGCGCTTGACTGCGACTTGGCCTGCGGCCCGACTGCTGCCAGTGCCGCTTCTATCGGCACAGGGAGATCGGACTGTCGTTGCGCAGCGCGCGACTTAGTGCAATTTGTCGGGTCGGGCCGGCGTGCCGGCAAAACCGCCGCTTCCAGGCGGGGCGGAAAACAAGCGTGCGGCGCGGCCTTTTAACTCGAGCAGTTCGCTGGGCGTGACCGAGTAGGTGCCCGAGACGGCGTCGACTTCGACGCGAAACTCGACCTCCTTGGTGCCGCGCGCGAGCAGGCCGGAGGTGAATTCGTAGCTTTCGTGCTCCGCCGGCAGGCCGAGCTTTTCTTTGTCGTAATCTTCGTGCTGGACGTTGCGGATCTCGCCGCTCGCAAGATCGAGCATGCCGGTGGAGCGCACCACGAAGTCGGTGAGTTCGTCGAACAGCACGATGGGCAATTTCAAGTCCACGATGATCCTTGCAAGCGCGGTTGTTGGCTAAAACGAGGCGATTTTAGGCGGCTTCGGTCGCCCGCCCTGCATCACCCGAGAGGCAGCGCATCAGCCTGGCCGCTGCCCTGGTCCTGCTGGTTGTTGCCGAGCGCGCCCGGATCAAGGAGGAACGCCGTTTGCTACACGTCGCCACAACACGCGCGCAGCAGCACCTGCTTCGGGTGACGCCGCGGCGCTTTTTACGTGCACACGCAGCAGGCCTTTGGAGGACCGCCACGTCGACGCCTCGCTGTCACGCTTTATCTCGTCACCGGTCGCCGGCCCGCTAGAGCGAGTCGGCCCAGGCGCCTGCGGGCCGTGCGATCTTGGAGCGGGCGGCGATTTTGCGCCCGACAATGCTGTCGACGTCCGCAGCAGCCGTGCGCTCGATGTGGCGCCAGTGCCCTTTAGCCGCCGGTTTGCTCGTCACTTGTATTTGTAGAGAACACCCCCAAGTCCACAGGCTATGACAAAAACTGCAGTCAAGATCATCAAGACCGACGTCGATCCCGGCGGCCTGCGCTACCGCAGCAAAGCCTCCGGCTCGCCATTCGCCGTTGCCGGCAACTTCGGTACGGCAACCATGTCGTGCTTTCTTTGTGGCATTCACCGGCCGCGCAATGTTCTCAAGTCGCGCAAGCTGCTTGGCAAGACGCAGTTCGTTTGTGCGCCCAGTTGTAAAGAAGCGCGCCAGGAGGCGGCCGGCCGCGCCAGCATCGCAGCAGCGCGACTCCTCGACGTTCCTGGCGATCCAACTGCCCAGCCGGCTGCGAGCGCCTGAAACCCTCGGGCCTCGGCGCGTTGTCCGTGCCGGTGGCTGTGTTGATGCACATGCCTACATCTCGGACCGGAGCTTTCATGAACACCGCCAGCGTGCTCATGTGCTGCATGGGCAATATTTGCCGCAGCCCGACCGCCGAAGGCGTGCTGCGTGCCAAGCTGGCGGCTGCAGGCTTGGCCGCGCGCGTGCAGGTCGATTCCGCCGGAACGCACGATTACCACGTGGGTGGGCCGCCCGACGCGCGGGCAATCGAGCATGCCGCCCAGCGCGGCTACGACCTGAGCGCGCAGCGCGCACGCACCGTCCAGCGGGCCGACTTCGAGCGTTTCGACCTGCTGCTCGCCATGGACCACGACAACTTCGCCCGCCTGCAGGCCGCTTGCCCGCTGGCATTTCGCCCCAAACTGCGACTCCTCATGAGCTTTGCACCGCAGTGGGCTTGCGACACCGTGCCCGACCCCTACCAGGGCGGCCCGGCCGGCTTTGAGCGCGTTCTCGACCTGGTCGAGTCGGCATGCGACGGCGTGCTCGCCCACCTGCTTGCGACAACCCTCGCGCCCGAAGGGAACTAAGCGCCCCGGGCCCGACCGAATCAGTCGACTTCACCTATAATTGAGTTAATTAGTCGGGATTACCGACGGCTCATTTCAAGGTGCTGCGCTCACCCGGTTTTTGCCGGTCCTAAAGCCCCGTGCCTCAAGGAGTTCTCCCCATGCGTCTCACTACCAAAGGTCGCTTCGCCGTCACCGCCATGATCGACTTGGCCCTGCGCGAACACGGTGGCCCCGTTGCCCTGGCCGCCATCAGTTCGCGCCAGCAAATTTCGCTGTCCTACCTCGAACAGTTGTTCGGCAAGCTGCGCCGCCATGAGCTGGTCGAGTCGACCCGGGGCCCCGGCGGCGGTTACTCCCTGGGTCGCAAGGCCGACGACATCACTGTGGCCGACATCATCGTCGCGGTCGACGAGCCGATCGACGCCACCGGCTGCGGCGGCAAGGAAAATTGCATGGGCGACGACACTGGCCGTTGCATGACCCACGATCTGTGGGCAAGCCTTAATACCAAGATGATCGAGTTCCTCGCCTCCATCTCGCTGAGGAAACTCGTGGACGACCAGCTTGCTCGGGGCGTTTCCATCGAAGAGGCGCCGGTGAAGCGCGCTATTTCTTCTCAGCCAGTGGTCAAGCCCATCAAGATCACTGCGCCGAATTCTGTCTTCGCGCTGGGCAACGCCTTCTTGAAGTAACCGTCGGGGCGGCGCGAACCCGGGTGCAGCTTCCCTCTGGATCCGGGCCTTTGACGACGTTTTTCGAGCCTTGACCCACAGCTAAACCTTTCTGAGCGCTCCGTCTCCACGGGCGCCATTCGCCATGGACACGACCCCGCACTTCCCGATCTACATGGACTACGGCGCCACCACCCCGGTGGACCCGCGAGTCGCCAAGGCGATGATTCCGTGGCTGAGCGAACACTTCGGCAACCCGGCGTCGCGCAGCCACGCGTGGGGCTGGGAAGCCGAGAAAGCGGTCGAGAAGGCGCGTGTGCAGGTGGCCGAACTGGTGGGCGCCGACCCGCGCGAAATCGTCTGGACCTCGGGCGCCACCGAATCCATCAACCTGGCCATCAAGGGCGCCGCGCACTTTTACAAGTCGCGTGGCAAGCACCTCGTGACGCTCAAGACCGAGCACAAGGCCGTGCTCGACACCCTGCGCGAGCTCGAGCGCCAGGGCTTCGAGGTGAGCGTGCTCAACGTGCAGGAAGACGGCCTGGTGGATTTCGAGGTGCTCAAGGCGGCACTGCGACCCGACACCATCCTCGTCTCGGTGCTCTACGTCAACAACGAGATCGGCGTCATCCAGGACATCCCGGCCATCGGCGCGCTGTGCCGCGAGCGCGGCATCGTGTTCCACGTCGACGCGGC
>JANONH010000243.1:0-2473 GCA_031420735.1 Methylibium sp. | reverse complement strand
GCTACGCGCCCGAGGGCGCCGACCATCTGATCTTCGACCCCGAAGTCATCAGCAAGCAAAGCGGCAAGACGCATGCGCTGATGGACTTCAAGCCCTCGCCCGACGGCCGGCTCATCGCCTACTCGGTGCAGGTCGGCGGTGGCGAGATCGGCGTGCTGCATGTCATCGACCTGGCCAGCGGCAAGCCACTGATCGAGCCCATAGACCGCATCCGCTACGCCAGCGTCAGTTGGTTGGACAACGGCACTGGCTTCTTCTTCAGCCGCTTGCGCGAGGGCTACGAGAAGATGGCGCGGACCGAGATGTTCGGCGACCGCACGGTGCACTTCCGCTCGCTCGCAGGCACCGACACCGACAAGCCGGTGTTCAGTACCAGCCGCGCCCCCGAGCTCAAGCTGCCGTCCTTCGCCTCGGGCTACATCTTCCAGATCCCGGGCACCCAGCGCGCGCTCAACCTGGTCTTTCTGGGTGTCGAGCGCCATGTGCTGATCTACACCGCCGACCTCGCCGACGCCACCCAGGGCAAGGCCAAGTGGACGCAGATCGCCAGCGCCGAAGACCGCATCGCTAGCGTGAACGTCGCCCCCGGCGGCGACCTCTACCTGCGCAGCAGCAAGAACGCGCCGCGCTTCCAGGTGCTGCGCCTGGCCACCGGCCAGACCGACCTGGGCAAGGCCGAGTTGCTCGTGGCCGCCAGCCAGAGCGTTGTCACTGGCATTGCCACGACCCGTGACGCGCTCTACGTGGTGCGCCGCGACGGCGCCACCCAGTCGCTTTGGAAGAGCCCCTACCGGGGTGACGGCAAGCTGCAGCGCGTGGCCCTGCCCTTCGAGGGCAGCGTGTCGGTGACCGGCTCTTCACCCAGGCGCAGTGACCTGCTGCTGTCTCTGGCCGGATGGACCCACGCCTCCAAGCCCTGGCTGGTCGACGGCGCCACGGGCAAGGCCGTGCCACTGCCGCTGGTGGCCCCCGGCGCCTACGACGCGCCCAGCGACATCGTCGCGCGCGAAGTGCAGGTCAAGAGCCACGACGGGGTGATGGTGCCGCTGTCGGTGCTGACCCGTCGCGACGCCAAGCTCGACGGCAGCCTGCCGGCCGTGGTCTACGGCTACGGGGCCTACGGCGTGAGCGAAGACCCCTTCTTCAACCCCCGCATCTACGCCTGGATCGAGCGCGGCGGCGTCTTTGCCATCGCCCATGTGCGCGGCGGCGGCGCCTTCGGCGAAGAGTGGCACCTGGCCGGCCGCAAGGCGACCAAGCCCAACACCTGGAAGGACGCCATCGCTGCCACCGAATGGCTGATCGCCAACGGCTACACCGCCAAGTCGCGGGTGGGCATCTACGGCGGCAGCGCCGGCGGCATCTTTGTCGGCCGCGCCATCACCGAGCGGCCCGACCTGTTTGCCGCCGCCGTGCCGGCCGTGGGGACCATGGACGGCCTGCGCTTCGAGTTCGCCGCCAACGGCGTGGCCAACATCCCCGAGTTCGGCACGGTCAAGAAGGAAGACGAGTTCCGCGCCCTGCTGGCCATGAGCACCTACGAACACATCGTCCCGGGCACCAAGTACCCGGGCGTGATGTTCGTTCACGGCGTCAACGACATCCGCGTGCCGGTGTCGCAGTCGCTCAAGGCCGCAGCGCGGCTCAGCGGCGCCACGGCATCCGGGCGGCCCGTGCTGACGCGGCTCGAGTACGACGCCGGCCACGGCCAGGGCAGCTCGCGCACCCAGCTGCAGGAACGCACCACCGACATGTGGTCCTTCTTCCTGTGGCAGTTCGGCGTGCCCGAGTTCCAGCCGCGGCTCTGAGCCGAAGGCGACCGACGGCCAGGGCGGCAGGTCAGGCTGCGCGCTGGGCCCAGCGCGGGTTGGCGCGCTGCTCGTCGAACGAGGGGCGGATGAAGGCGTCGGCGACGCGGGCGTAGACGCCTGCTCGCTCGCCGGACTGGAAGGCCTTCTTGACCCGCCGGTCCTCGCCCGAGTGAAAACTCAGGATCGCCACCCGGCCACCGGGCTTGAGGCAGGCCGGCAAGTCCGCAAAAAACCGCTCCAGCACGGCGAACTCGTCGTTGACGGCGATGCGCAGCGCCTGGAAACAGCGCAGCCAGTCGCTGCATGAACTCCAGCGGCGGCGTCCCCTGGTGCGTGGTGCCGTCGCGCCAGGGCGTCTTAGCTGCGACGTAACTTGAGTACACCTGATTAGCGACAAACCTCAGCACGCACCCGTTCGCCCTGAGGTTCCGATCATCCTGAGGTATCGAAGGAAGGGCCGCGCAGGGCTTCCTTCGATACGGCTCGCCGTACCCTGTGCTGAGGTATCGAAGCATCAGGACGATCGGAAATACCTCAGCCCGAACGGTGGTTGGCGATCGGCTGCTGAACATCGTCGCTAATCAGGTGAGTACAAGTGAGTCTCCGCTGAAACTGCATCTTCAGCTTCAGCACGACTTGCCCGGCCGCGGCGCATTGCACCC
>JANONH010000242.1:0-2031 GCA_031420735.1 Methylibium sp. | reverse complement strand
CGCCGAAGGCTACTGGGACCAGCTCACGGTGCGCGGTTATGTGATCGACAACCGCTACAACTACCGCCGCGACGGCTTGCCCATCAATGCCGAAACCAGGCTGCCGCTCGACAACAAGGCCCGCATCGAGCTGCTCAAGGGCACCAGTGGCATGCAAGCCGGCACCAGTGCCCCCGGCGGCTTGGTGAACCTGATCGTCAAGCGCCCCGAAACCGACGTGCGCAGCGCGGGCCTCGAGCTGCGCGGGCACGGCACTGCACTCGCCACACTCGACCTCGGCACGCGCTTTGGCGAGAGCCGCGCCTTCGGCCTGCGGCTCAACGCCGCCGCCGCGCACCTCGACCCCGAGCTGCGCCGCGCCAAAGGCGAGCGCCACCTCGTCGCCCTGGCCGGCGACTGGCGCGTGCGCGAAGAAAGCCTGTTTGAGGCCGAGTTCGAGAGCAGCCGCCAGTCGCAGCCGAGTCAACCGGGCTTTAGCCTGCTCGGCAGCCGCGTGCCCGACGCCCGAGGCGTGGACCCACGCACCAACCTCAACAACCAAGCGTGGTCCGAGCCCGTGGTGCTGCAAGGGCAGACCGCCAGCCTGCGCTGGAGCGAAAAGCTCGGCGACGCATGGCGCGCGCGGCTGCACGTGGCCACGCAGCACCTCACGAGCGACGACCGCGTGGCCTTCCCATACGGCTGCTTCGTCGAGGGCAACTTCGACCGCTACTGCGCCGACGGCAGCTTCGACCTCTACGACTTTCGCAGCAACAACGAGCGCCGTCGCAGCGACGCCGCCGACCTCTCGCTGCAAGGCCGCTTGAGCACTGGCGGGCTCGAGCACACTCTCACCACCGGCATGCTGCACAGCCGCTTCAAGGCGCGGTTCCAGCCGCAAGCCTTTAACTTTGCGGGCAGCGGCAATGTCGAGGGCACGGCGACCACAGCGGCCGCGCCCGAAGCCACCTCGCCCAGCATCGACCGCAGCGAACGCAGCACCGAGTTCTACCTGCGCGATGCGCTGCGCCTGAACGAACAGACGAGCCTGTGGCTCGGCCTGCGCCACACCCGCCTGCAGCGCCACACCGTGACGACGGAAGGCGCCGACGCGCAGACTTATTCGCAAAGCTTTACGGCCCCCTGGCTCGCCGCCAGCTACGCGCCGAGCGAAGACAGCCTGCTTTACGCGAGCTGGGGCCAGGGCGTGGAGTCGCAAGCCACGCCTACGCTGCCCGTGTACCGCAACGCCGGCCAAACCTTTACGCTCAAGAGCCGCCAAATGGAACTCGGCTTCAAGCGCAGCGGCGAGACACTCGCCTGGGGCGCAGCCGCCTTCGACATCGAGCGGCCCGCCACCACCGACGCCTGCGACACGGCGGCGGTCGTCTCCTGCGAACGCCGCCTCGACGGTATTGCCCATCACCGCGGCGTCGAAGTGAACGGCGAAGTCCGCCTCGGCGCGTGGTCGCTCGGCGCAAGCGCCATGTGGTTGCGGGCTCGCCGCGAAGACAGCGCCGACCCCGGCCTGCAGGGCCAGCGCCCGACCAACGTGCCCGCACGCAGCGCACGCTTGAACGGCTCTTACGCATTCAGCAACAGCGTGACGGCCGACGCCACGCTGATGGCCGAAAGCAATCGCACCCTGCTCCCGGCAGACGCCACCCTGCGCATCCCCGGCTGGGCCCGCACCGACCTCGGCCTGCGCATGGAGCAGCGCGCAGGCCAAAGCACACTCACCTGGCGCGCCGGTCTCGACAACGCCTTCGACCGCCGCGCCTGGAAAGAAGCCCCCTACCAGTTCGGCCACGTCTACCTCTACCCCCTGGCACCCCGCACCTGGCGCCTCTCCCTCACCGCCGACCTCTGAAACCACAGCCCTCCCTGGCTATACTCTGCGGCTCGTTTCCTCGATAGCTCAGTTGGTAGAGCGCCGGACTGTTAATCCGTAGGTCCCAGGTTCGAGCCCTGGTCGGGGAGCCAATAAAATCAACAGGTTAGCGACGCGAGTCGCTGACCTGTTTTTCTTTGTGGGGCTCCGTGTCCGACTCG
>JANONH010000241.1:0-5188 GCA_031420735.1 Methylibium sp. | reverse complement strand
ATGTTCTCGGCCCAGGCGGCGGCGTCCAGCGGCGGGCCTTCGCGCCAGCGGCGCGGGCGGCTCGGGCCGGCGTTGTAGCCGGCCGCGGCCATAACCTCCGAGCCCTCGAAGCTGTCGAGCACGAGCTTGAGGTAGCCGGTGCCGATCCGCAGATTGAGGTCGCTGTCGTTGATGCGGCCCTTCTTGTAGTCGAGGCCCAGCTTCTTGGCCGTCCAGGCGGCGGTTGCGGGCATGATCTGCATGAGCCCCGAGGCACCGGCTCCGGAACGGGCGTCGGTGATGAAGCGCGACTCCTGCCGGATGAGCCCGTACACATAAGCCGGATCGACGCCCGCCTCGCGCGAGCGCGCCTCCACGCCAGCCCGAAACGGCATCGGGAAGCGCTGGCGCACGTCGACTTGCTCGCGCGTGCGCTCGCTGGTGTTGATGCAGCGGTCCCAGACCTCGCGCTCGCACGCCATTTGCGCGGCGGCCAGCAGCTCGCGCTCGCCCATGCCGAACAAAGAAAAGTTCCATTCGCGCACACCCTCGGCGCGCAATCCCAGGTCCATGAGCAGCAGCGCGCGCTGCAGGCCAGGGTGGGCCGTGGCGGCGGCGCTCTCTTGTTCGCTCAGGGCCTGCGGAGCGCTTGGCAAAAGCAAAGCTTGGCCCAACTCTTCGGTGGCCAGCTTGCCGTAGAAATGCAGCGGGCTGGCGATGCTGGCGAACAGCTCGCGCGCCTCGGCCGACAGGCTCGCGCCTTCCTGGCTGCCCGGCGCGAGCGCGTGCAAGGCCTTGGCCTTCCAGTAGACCCAGGCGGGCTCGCGCTGCTCGCTCGCGCTCATGGCGCCGGCGGCCTGCACCACCTGTTGCCAGCGGCCGGCGCCGCGGTTGGCGCGCAGAGCGGCACGCAGCTTCCAGGCCAGCGTGTCGTCGGGCAGCTCCAGGTCGGGCGGGCCGCGCCGCTGCAATTCGGCGCGTTGGAAATGCTCGGGTGCGCTGTCCGACAGCTTGAGCGCGGCCTGCTTGCCCAGGCTCGCCCACACCCAGGCGCCGATGTCGGCTGGCAAGCTGTCGGCCCAGCGCTCGCGCATCTGGGTGGCGGTGGCGTCGGCGTCGTGGGTGGCGCTCTTGATGAGGGCGAGTGCGGTCAATTCGGCCGCCTGGCGATTGCGTGCGGAGCCCTTGCGCGCAAGGTAACGCTGCGCGTTGTCGCTGAGTTCGTCGACGGCGCTGGCCACGTCTGCGCCGAGCAGGGCGGCCGCCTGGCGTGCCATGCGCGTGCGGCCGGCCTCGACCGCCATGCGCGTCTTGCGCCAGACGTCGGCCGGCGTCAGTCGCTTGGCGTCGAGCAAGGTCGAGGCGAGCAGCGCGCAGCCTTCGTCGGCGTCGCGCTGTGCGAGCCAGGCGCTGCGCGCTTCGGCGGCGACGTCCTGGCCGTCCTGGTGGCGCACCAGCAGCCCATAGCAGCTCACTTCGCGGTCGTCGGCCAGCTTGAAGCGCGGCTGTTCGGCGCGAAAGTTGGGCCAGTCGCGGCGGTGGCCGAGTTCGAGCAGCCAGTCGTTGCGCAGGCGGTCTTCGAGGTAGCTGCCCGGCCAGCGGGCGTAGAAGGCGTCGAGCTCGTCCTGGCGTGCTTCGCTCAGGCGGTTGTTCAGTTCCCAGTAGTCGGCCCACACCGCCAGCGGGTGCTTGGCCGCAAGCGCGGCGGCGCGCGCGGCGGCCAGCCGCGCACGGTCGCGCTTGCCCAGGGCTTCGCGCGCTTCAAGAATCGGGTCGGTGGCGGTTTGCGAGCGGGCGGCCGTTGGCATGGCCCAAGCGGCCAGGACAGCCAGGGTGATCATGAGCGAGCCCGCCAGACGCCAAGCCACGGGAGAGTCGAGAGAAAAACGAAACGGCATGCGGTGGGTTCTCGGGAACCCGCTGAATTTAACGCAGCAGAGCGCCCGGCCGCGCGGCACGGGCATCGCGGCCGCGCGCCAAGGTGCATTCGTCCGACGGACGGCGTTTTACGGCGCCTGGGACAGGAAGCATTTAATTTGCCGCGCTGAATGTTTAAAGACGGCTGATCGCCAAGGGGACGTTTACGACAATCGGCACCCACGGACACCCCAGACCATCGGCCGCAGTTGCCGGGAGCGTGCGCTATGCCGGACACTCGGCCCACCCGAGCCACGACGCCCCACCATGACCACCGGCCTGCCCCTGCCGTCTTTCGAGCCGCCGCGCGACAAGGCGCAGTTGCGCCGCCTTCTCAAGGCCGAGCGCATGAGCCTGCCCGAGCGCGACAAGCGCACGGCGCAGTTGCAGCAGGTCCTGCGCGTCTGGCTCACCCAGCGCGAGGACACCACCGTGGGCGCCTACTGGGCCATCCATGGCGAGTTCGACCCACTGCCGGCGCTGCACCGCTGGACCGAGGGCAGCGGTCACGGCACCGGAGACGGCCCACCACGGCGCATCGGGCTGCCGGTGATGATCCGCCAGACCAAGCAATTGCGTTTCCTGCAGTGGTTCCCCGGCTGCCGCATGGAGCCCGACGACTTCGACATCCCCAAGCCAAGCGGCACCGACCTGGTTTTGCCCACCTTGCTCATCGTGCCTTGCGTCGGCTACGGACCCCGCGGCCTGCGCCTGGGCTATGGCGGCGGTTTCTACGACCGCACGCTGGCCGCACTGGTGCCGTGCCCGGTGACCGTGGGCATCGGCTTCGCCCACGGTCACTTGCCTTGGCTCGAGGCCGAGCCGCACGACATACCGCTCGATTTCATGCTCACCGAAGACGGCGTCGTGTGGTCGCGCGAAAGCCGCTCGACCTGAGAGCGTCGAACGAGCAACCGACCTCCAAGGAAAGCCGATGGCCACACGCAGCCGCGACACCTTCAAGCCTTTTCGCGTCGGGCGCAAGCTGAGCCTGAAAGACATCGACCCTGGCAGCCGGCCGCTGGCCAGCAGCAGCCGCGAAGCCGACGACGCGCGGCTCGCCCAGCTCGCCGTCGAGGTTGACCGCCTGCAAGACCTGCTCTATTCCAACAGCGCCGCTCCCGCCGCGCCCAAGCTGTTGCTGGTTTTGCAGGGCCTCGACACCTCCGGCAAGGACGGCACGGCGCGTTCAGTGTTTTCACGCTGCAGCCCGCTGGGCATGCGCGTGGCGGCGTTCAAGGCGCCCACCGAACTCGAGCGCGGGCACGACTTTCTCTGGCGCGTGCATGCGTTGGTGCCGCACGCCGGCGAGATCGTGGTGTTCAACCGCAGCCATTACGAAGACGTGCTGGTGCCGCTGGTCGAAGGCTGGATCGACGCCGCCGAGCGCGACCGCCGGCTCGCCCACATCAACGCCTTCGAGCGCCTGCTGCACGACAGCGGCACGTCGGTGCTGAAGTGCTACCTGCACATCTCGCGCGACGAGCAAAAGCAGCGCCTGCAAGCGCGGCTCGACGACCCGGCCAAGCAGTGGAAGTTCGACCCCGGCGACCTGCTCGTGCGCGCGAAATGGAAAGCCTACCAGGGCGCCTATGAATGCGCGCTGGCGGCCACCTCCACGCTGGCGGCACCCTGGTACGTCATCCCGGCGGACAGCAAGACCAACCGCAACCTCATGATCGCCACGCTGGTAGCACAAACGCTCGCGGCGATGAAGCTGAGCCCGCCCAAGCCCGACTACGACCCGGCCGCGGTCAAGATCGTCTGATACCCCGCGCCCGCAGCGCTAGCCCGCCAGCACGCCGGGGCGCGCCGCCGCCGCGGTCAGCCACTCGGGCTTGAACCAGCGGTCGGCCCGGCCGTCGTAGGGCAGCCGGGTGACGTCCCAGTGGCGGATGTAGGGGGCATACACGTCCCACACTGGCGGGCCGCCGCCGATGAACACCACGCGCCCCGGGTAGCGGGCGATCACGTCCTCGGGGCGGTCGCTGGAGCGAATCGCCTCGATCGTGCGGTCGAGGTAGGCGAAGCGCGGCACCGAGGCGATGGTTTTGGGCCCGGCCACCAGCACGTGGCCGCGCGTCACGTCGAAGAAACGCTGCACGTCGGCCACGTACTCGTCGCCCCGGTTGCCTTCCCACGGCAGGTGGCCGCCCAGGCCCAATTGGCCGCGTTGTCCAATGGCGCAGATGGAGCGGACGTCGGTCATCTCGAACACCTTGTTGGTCAATGGCGGCGCAGGGGCAAGCCAGGCTCAGCGCGGCGCAACGGTCTCGAAGCCGCGCTGCTGCCATTCCTTCATGCCGCCGTTGACGAAGCTCACGTTGTCGTAGCCCTGGGCGCGCAGCGACTTGGCCAGGGCGCCCGAGCGGTTTTGCGTGCGGCAGATGAGCAGCACCGGGCGGTCGCCGCCCTTGGGTATCTCGGCCATGCGCCGCGCCACCTGGCTCAACGGCAAACGCTCTGCGCCCGGCGCGACGCCGAGCGCATGCTCGTCGGGCTCGCGGATGTCGATCAGCACCGCTTCGCCTCGGGCCAGCGCCTCGCGAGCCGCCTCGACGCTCACGTGCGGGGCCGCTGCAGCCGGCTCCGCGCTGGCTGCAGCGGCAAGCCAGAACAGGCCGGCCGTGGCGGCCAGGCGGCGTCGGAGTGCATTCATGGTGGGAGAGTGCGCGAGGGCGATAAGCCGCCGATGCTAGCCGCAAGGCGGCGCCGGCCCGCGGTTCAAGCCCCCATGGCCGATGCGTGTTGCGGCCGAGCCCGGCGTTCGAGCCCAGCCGGCTCGGGATGGCCCTGCGGCCGCAGTGGTAGAACTGCGCCATGATCATTGCACCGCTGTTTGCTGTGCGACCAGCGGTCGCGTCCCGTCTGCCCTGGTCTGCAACTTGCGTTCAAAAGCATTCATGAATCGCTTGTATCCACAACCCACTCCCTGCCTGCCGCGCCGTCGCCTGGTGGTGGGCGCCGCGTTGGCCTGTGCGGCGTTGCCCTTGCTGGCGGCCGAAGCTGCGCCGGCCGCAGACCCTTTTCTCGGCGACCCGTTTCGCTCGCACCAGTGGTCCGAGTTGCGCAAAGAATTCCTCGGCGGCCTGGCTGCAAAGCTCGAGTTCGACCCGCGTGTGCAGGTGCGCGGGCCGCTGGTTGCCGACGACGCGATGAATGTGCCGATCAGCGTGTCGGTCGCCGGCCTCGCCGACGTCGAGCAGATCGTGGTGCTGGTGGACCGCAACCCGATCAGGAAAGTGCTCGAGTACGAACCGCAGGCTGGCGCGCGGCCGGCGTTTTCGTTTCG
>JANONH010000240.1:0-3929 GCA_031420735.1 Methylibium sp. | reverse complement strand
CTGATCGAACATGGCAGGCGCCTGATCCTCGGGCTGGGTGCCAACGACCGCGCGGCCAAGGCCTTCGCCCGATTGCACGGCGAGTTGTTCGCAGCCACCCCGTAGCAAAGCCAGACCCAAGCCCGCCACCTCACGGATCCGGAAAACCGCACGCAGCGCACGTCGCGGCGTGGGCCACACCCCATGCGCGCAGGCGTGTGAGCGCATGGGCGTGATCAGCAGCAGCGCAAAAGCCGTGCGCAAGCCGCGTGGAGGGGCGATCGACGTGGCGATCGACATACTCACAGGCAAACTGCGCCTTGAAATCGGGCGGGCGAGGTGAAGGTCACGGATTCAGGAGCATGTCCGCGCGGAAACGCTCCGCGCGATCTCCAGCGTTGGCTTCAGCGTGCATCCTTTTGGAGCCGCCGCAGAGCCGCCGATCAACAACTTCGGGTGATGGCCACTTTTGGACGGCCGCCGATCTTTAGCGGAAGGTGCGAAGCACCCGCCATCCCCTGAACAAGGCCTCGCTCGCATTCAACGCGACCCTTCAAGTCGCGCTTTGCGGAGGCACTAGCCGCCGTAGAGTTCGCGGGCGCCTCATTCATGCCAATCGCGAACCCTCCACGCTCTCAGTCGATCAGCTTCACCAACTGCTTCCCAAAGTTCCGCCCACCAAGCAAGCCGATGAAGGCTTCGGGTGCGCTGGCCAGCCCGTGTGCCACCGTCTCGCGGTACTTCAACGTCCCCGCAGCCACCATGCCGCCAAGCTCCTGCAGCGCCGCGGGCCAGAGGTCCAGGCGGTCGGTGACGATGAAGCCTTGCAGCTTCACCCGGTTCACCAAAATCAGCATCGGGTTCTTCAGCGGAATGGGCTCGCCGTTGTAGCCGGAAATCATGCCGCAGACGGCCACGCGTGCGAAGGGGTTGGCCAGCAGGAGCACGGCGTCGAGCGTCATGCCGCCGACGTTCTCAAAATAGCCGTCGATGCCCTTCGGGCAGGCGGCGGACAGGGCCGCGACCAGCGACTGCAGGTCGCCGTGGCGCTTGTAGTCGATGCATTCGTCGAAGCCGAGTTCGCTCTTCACATAGGCGCACTTCTCGGCCCCGCCAGCGAGGCCCACCACCCGGGCACCACGCGCTTTGGCAAGCTGCCCGAAGGCGCTGCCCACCGCGCCGCTGGCCGCGCTCACGACCAGCGTCTCGCCGGGTTTGGGCGCGATGATCTGCGTGAGGCCCTGCCAGGCGGTGACGCCGGGCATGCCCACCGCACCGAGATAGGCCGACAGCGGTATTTGCGATGCGTCGACCTTCTGCAGCGTGGCCACCGCGCCGGCCTCGACGCACTGGTATTGCTGCCAGCCGCCCATGCCGGCGACCTTGTCGCCCACCGCGAAGGCGGCATTGCGCGAGGCCACCACTTCGCCGACCGTCCCCCCGCCCATCACCTCGCCCAGCGGCTGCGGCGCGACGTAGCTCTTGCCTTCGTTCATGCGCCCGCGCATGTAGGGGTCGAGCGACATGTAGTGGTGGCGCACCAGCACCCCGCCCTCGCCCGGCTGCTTGAGCGGCACCTCGACTTGCTTGAAGTTGGCGGCGGTCGGCTCGCCGCTGGGGCGGGAGGCGAGAAGGATCTGCTGATTGGTGGTGGGGGTCATGGAGTCTCGCAATGGGTTTAATCGGAGCCGGGGCCGACGAGATGTCCCGTCGGCGTCTTCATGCCGCGCGCCGCGGTCGGCAGCGCGCGCAAGTACTTGAAAGTGGCCGTTGCATGGGCGCATAAATCGCCCTGCGCGCCGCGCACGCGCCCTTCGCAGAACGCGAGCGTGGCCGTGCGGTGCAGCAGTTTTCCCTGCGCGACGAGCCGGCCCTCGCCGGGGCGCATGAAGCTGGTTTTCATCTCGATCGTGACCACGCTGGCGGTCTCGCCGGCAGGGGCGGCGCTGCGCGCCGCGTCCTGGGCGCTGCCGACGCTGCGCGCCGCGTGGGCCATCGCCACGTCAAGCAAGGTCATCACGAGCCCGCCGTGCGCCACACCGAAAGAATTCAACAGGCTCTCATCGACGGTGACGGCGAGTTCGGCCTCGCCCTCACCCATGCTCAGCAGCTCGAAGCCGAGCCGCTGGACGAAAGGAATGTCGATGGGAAAGCGCATCAGGCCAAGCTCAGCGACCCAGCCAATCGAAGAAGGCCGCATTGCTCGGCTCGCGCCCCAGAAAACGCGTCACCAGCTCGTTGGCATCGACCTGCGAGCCATTGGCCAGCACCACGTCGCGCAAGCGTCTGCCGGCCGCAACGCTCAGGTGGTCGGCAGCAAATGCCGTGTGCAGGTCGTGGGCGGTGGCCTCGCTCCACAGGTAGGCGTAGTAGCCCGCCGCATAGCCGCCCGCGATGTGGGCAAAGGATGCGGGAAACAGACTGCCTTTTTCGTGGCCGAGCGGCGTGGCGCCCTCGAGCCGCTCCCAGAGCCGCATCGGCTCGGGCGAGCCGGCAGCGTGGAGCGCAAGGTCGTAGCTCGCATAGAGATGCTGGCGCGCGAACTGCAGGCCCTTGGCAAAGCCGCGCGCTTCTTTCGCGCGCCGCAGCAGGTCGGCGGGCACCGGCTCGCAGGTGGCGCACACCTCTTTGAACAGCGCCAGCACTTTGCCGTCGTAAACCCACTCTTCCAGCATCTGCGAAGGCGCCTCGACGAAATCGAGCTTGACGCTGGTGCCGGCCTGGGTGGCGTAGCGCGTGTTCGAGAGCATGCCGTGCAGCGCATGGCCAAATTCGTGCAGCAAGGTCTCGAGCTCCTGCAGCGTAAGGCCCTCGCGGCTGAAATTGGTGACGAGTGCCGCCACCGGCAGACGGCCGCTCGTGGTGGACGAGCCGCGCACCGGCCACATCGCCGCGTGGCTGTATTTGTCGGCGCGCGGGTGGAGGTCGAGGTAGAGCGTGGCGAGCACGCGCTGGTCGGCGAGGTTGAACACTTCGTAGGCGCGCGCATCGGCGTGCCAGAGCGTCTGCTCGAGCGGGCGAAAGCCGATGTCGAACAGGCGCCCCGAGAGCGCCATGACGAAGGCAACACTCGCCTCGGCCGGGAAGTGGCGACGAAAGCTCTCTTGCTCGAGTGCAAAGCGCTCGCGCTTGACGCGCTCGACGTAGTAGGCGTTGTCCCAGCGGCGTAGGCGCGTGGCTTCTAGCGGCTGCCCGAGTTCGGCCGCCTTGGCCGCGCGCAGGTCGTCGAGGTCGCGGCGCTCGCGTTGCTCCACCGCGGTGCGCACTTCCGCAAGGAAGCCCTGCGCCCGGGCCACGCTCTTTGCCATGCGGTGGCGCAAGGCAAAGTCGGCATAGCTCGGCAGGCCGAACAACTGCGCGTACTCGTGCCGCCTGGCGGCCAGTTGCGCCAGCAGCGAGAGGTTGGCCTGGCCGCCACGGGCGTTGAAGGCGCGCCACATGCGCTCGCGAGCGAGAGGGTCGCGCGCGTTCTCGAGCACCGGCATGACGCTCGGGTAGTCGAGGCCGAGCAGTAAGCGCCCGGCTTTGTCGCGCGGCGCCTGGCTCCACACTGCCGCGGGCACGTCTTGCAGTTCGGTTTCGGTGAATGCAACCCGGGTGCTCACTTCGCGCAGGCGGCGCTCGAATTCCTGCGACAACTTGGCGATGCGGTTGTTGAGCGCGCGTGCGCGCTGGCGCCGGGCCGGTGTGAGCGCAACGCCCGAGTCCTCGAAGCTCGCGAGCAGGTCCAGGCGCATCTGCGTGTCGATGTCGTCGCGCGGCTGGGCGGCCTTGATGCGCGCGTAGATCTTCGTGTCTTGGTAAAACTGGCTCGAGAAAGCCTGGTAGCGCAGCTCGCAGGCCTCGGCGGCGTCGCGCAGCGCCTTGGCAGGGTGAACATTGGCGAGCAGCGAAATCGGCGTGACGGTGTCTTCGGCCCGCCGAGCTAGCAGGTCCATCTCACCGAGCAC